>JBOGUH010000572.1:0-2913 GCA_050695975.1 Anaerolineae bacterium | reverse complement strand
GCTTTGACCATTTAGTTTTGTCCTGTTCGGCTGGCGATTTTTCACCGCCGCGACGCGGAGTGCGCCGAGTTTTTCTTGTTTATTTCTCCGCGTCCTCTGCGCCTCTGCGGTGAGACCCGGACAGAATTAAGTAGTCAAGGCACTAGGGTTCGAGTTTGCTGCATACTGTGAGGAGCCTATGGCCCACGACGATTCGTTTGAGCGGATGCGAGCCCAGTTCGATCGAATGTACCAGGACGTGTTCGGATCGACCCGCTGGGTAGTGGCGCATCACACGCATGCCTGGCGGCCGCCGACCGACGTGTTCGAGACCGCCGACACCGTCGTCGTCCGCATCGAATTGCCCGGTGTGCGCGAGCCGGACTTCAGCGTATCGCTTGCCGATCAGCTGCTGGTCATCACCGGATTCCGGCACGACCCCAGCCCCAAGGTGGCGTATCACCAGATGGAAGTGCGTTACGGCGAGTTTCGCGTCGAGGTTTACCTGCACTGGGCGATCGACGACTCGGGCATTCAGGCGGTGTACGATAACGGCTTCCTGCAGGTGATCCTGCCCAAGGCGCACAAGCGGCAGATTCACATCGTCGAGAGCCGTGGCTGAGTCGAAGCGCCAACGTCATATCCCCGCCAGCCTGCGGCGTATCTCTGGAACGCACTTTAGTGTGAGAGACCCCACGCACGAAAATGAATGAATCGGAATTTCCCCTGGACGGCAGCCAGCTGTTTCGCACTGAAGCCGTCGGCTCGATGCTGGCCCATCAAGAAGAAGCCAGCGCCCAGCCCGATTCGGGCGAAGACCGCGTCGAAATCCCCGACGAGCTGCCCATCCTGCCGCTGCGCGGCGTCGTCGTGTATCCGGCGACGGCCGTGCCGCTCACCGTCGGCCAGCCGCGATCGATCCGGCTGATCGATGAAGCGGTCCTCGAGAAGAAGCTCGTCGGCCTGGTGGCCGGCAAAGATGCCAGCATCGAAGAGCCTGCTCCGGAGGACTGCTACACGACCGGCACGCTGGCGACCGTGCAGCGATTGGCGCGCATGCCGGATGGCACGATCCGCCTCCTGGTGATGGGCCTGGAACGCATCCGGATCAAGGAATATACGGCGACGCAGCCCTATCTCAAGGCGCGCGTCGAGCGGGCGCCGGAAGTCGTCGATGAGAGCGCCGAACTGGAAGCGCTGCGCCGCAGAGTGATCGAGCTGTTCAGCCGGCTGGTCGAGCTGGTTCCCGGCATGCCCAGCGAACTCGGATCGATGGCGGCGTCGATCGAAGGCCCGCGCCAGCTGGCCTACGCCATCGTCACGTACATCCGTATCGACCTCGGCGACGCCCAGGCGATCCTCGAGATCGATGCCGTATCCGAGAAACTGCGCAAGATCGTCTCGCTGCTGTCGAAGGAACTCGAAGTGCTGGAGCTCGGCTATAAGATTCAGACCGAGGCGCAGTCGGAGATGGGCAAAGTCCAGCGCGAGTACTTCCTGCGCGAGCAGCTCAAAGCCATTCAGCGCGAGCTGGGCGAGCAGGACGAGCAGCAGATGGAGGTCGAGGAGTTTCGCAAGAAGATCGAGGAAGCGCACATGCCTGACGAGGCGTCGAAGGAAGCCAAGCGCGAGCTCGATCGGCTGTCCAAGCTGCCCACCGCCGCCGCCGAATATGGCGTGATCCGAACGTACCTCGACTGGCTGGTCAACTTGCCGTGGGCCAAGACCACACCCGATAACCTCGACATCGCGCACGCCCGAGCCGTGCTCGACGAGGATCATTACGGCCTGAACGACATCAAAGAGCGCATCCTCGAATTCCTGGCCGTGCGCAAGCTGCGCCAGGAGCGCGCCGACCCGAATCAGCCGGCCGACGCGCAGGTCGACACCATTCGCCGCGAGCGCGAAGGCGTGATCTTGTGCTTCATCGGGCCGCCCGGCGTCGGCAAGACGTCGTTGGGCCAGTCGATCGCGCGGGCGGTTGGCCGCAAGTTCATTCGCCAGTCGCTGGGCGGCATCCGCGACGAAGCGGAAATTCGTGGCTTTCGCCGCACCTACATTGGATCAATGCCGGGCCGGATCATACAGGCGCTCCGCCGCACCGAATCGCGCAACCCGGTCTTCATGCTCGACGAGATCGACAAGCTGGGCATGGATTTTCGCGGCGATCCCGCGTCGGCCCTGCTCGAAGTGCTGGACCCTGAACAGAACCGCGAGTTCCGCGATCACTACCTCGATGTCCCGTTCGACCTGTCGCAGGTGATGTTCATCTGCACGGGGAACCAGATCGAGCCAATCCCCGGCCCCCTGCGCGATCGCATGGAGAGTATTCAGCTGTCCAGCTACCTCGACAGCGAGAAGATCCGCAGCGCCCCGGGTTACCTGGTGCCGCGCCAGATCAAAGAGAACGGCTTGCGGCCCGGTGAGGTGACGTTCACCGACGCCGCGATCGCGCGCATCATCTCGGATTACACGCGCGAGGCCGGCGTGCGCAACCTGGAACGCGAGATCGGCCGCGCCTGCCGCAAGGTCGTGACGCGCATCGCCGAGGGCAAGACGAGCGCGGTTCAGATCGATGCCGGCGACCTGCCGGACCTGCTCGGCAAGCAGCGCTTTTTCGGCGAGATCGCCGAGCGCACACAGATGCCCGGCGTCGCGACCGGGCTGGTGTATACACCCGTCGGCGGCGACATCGTCTTCATCGAAGCGACGTACTTCCCCGGCGGCAAGGGCTTCACGCTCACCGGCCAGTTGGGCGACGTGATGCGTGAGAGCGCGCAGGCCGCGCTATCCTACGTGCGCGCCAACGCTAAGTCGCTCCACGTATCCGACGACATTTTCGCGCACAACGACATCCATCTGCACGTGCCGGCCGGCGCACAGCCCAAAGATGGCCCGTCAGCCGGCGTGACGATGGCGACGGCGATCGCTTCG
>JBOGUH010000571.1:0-9227 GCA_050695975.1 Anaerolineae bacterium | reverse complement strand
CTTTTCATGCGAGTAGTGTATAATGCGCCCAGTTGACCCCTGACGCGCCACAAATCACACCCAATGAGAAGAACGATGGACGAGTTGATTAAGCTGGTTTCGCAGAAGGTTGGCATTCCCGCAGATCAGGCCAAGAAAGCTGTGGAAACGGTGGTCGGCTTTCTCAAGGATAAGCTCCCGGCTCCAATCGCGAGCCAGATTGACAGCCTGTTGTCGGGCGCCGGGGGCGGAATTGCGGACAAGGCGAAAGAGGGGCTGAGCGGCCTTTTGGGTAAGAAGAAGTAGCCCATCTGCCTACTGATCGATCGCGCGGAGAGGCTGGCAGCCAGCCGCCTCTCCGCGAATCCTCGAAAGCCACGCAGAAGGGTCAAAGCATTCATCCTGAAACGGGGATACGGAAATGTTGAAAGAGTTCAGAGAGTTCATCATGCGCGGAAACGTGCTCGACCTGGCCGTCGCGGTCATCATCGGCGCGGCCTTCGGCGCGATCATCAGCTCGCTCGTCAAAGACATTCTGACGCCGATCATCGGGCTGCTGCTCGGCGGAGCCGACTTCACCAATCTGTTCATCAACCTGTCGGGCGGCTCGTACGCTACGCTGGCCGACGCACAGGCGGCTGGCGCGGTCACCATCAACTACGGCCTGTTCCTCAACGCGGTGATCAATTTCCTGATTATCGCGTTCGCCATCTTCCTGATCGTGCGCCAGGCGAACCGGATGAGGAAGCAGCCCGAAGCCGCGCCGACGACGAAGGAATGCCCCTACTGCCGGTCGACGATTCCCATCCAGGCCACTCGCTGCGCGCACTGCACTTCGGAGCTGAGAGCCGCGTAGCCCGGATTTCGCGCTCGGCCGATCGAGTTGCCCAATTCGGCGGGACAGCCGAGGTGATCTCAAACAGTCAGTCGAGCAACGCGGGCCTGCTGGCCGGAGTGGCGCGCGCCGCTATCCTGGTGCTGGTGCCCGATATCATCAATCTGGCGTCGAGCTTGTCCCTGGGTGCTGTTGCGCTTGCCTTTGGTTTGGGCGGTCGAGAAACTGCTCGCCGCCTGACGGAGGAGTGGGCACAATCTCTACCCAGACGGGAGGTCTTGACATCTATCGGCTCTTCTCAGATAGGGCTTACAGCCCGCGTCCTCGCGGGCGTGTCCACCGTGAGGCCAGCCTTGAGCGACCCTGAGCCTTGCCCTGAGCAGAGTCGAAGGGGATAGTCGAAGGGCGAAGGGACGCGGCTGGAGAGCCACCCATCTATTGCTTGCTACTCATCAAGCTCATGAAATGGATCGACGCCTCGATTCCACGATAGAAATTCGGCAGGTGGAATTTCTCATTGGGCGCGTGCAGGTTGTCGTCGCTCAGGCCCAGCCCCATCAGCACCGTGTCGATGCCGAGCATCCGCTTGATTGAGGCCACCACCGGGATCGATCCACCTTCGCGAATGAAGACCGGTTTGCTGCCGAAGGCCTTTTCGAGCGCCGAAGCGGCGGCCTGCATCGCCGGCGCGTCCCGATCGATGAGGATGCCGTGTCCGCCGTGCAGCGTTTGCGTCTCGACGCGCACCTGCGGCGGCGCGATGCGCTTGAGATGCTCTTGCAGCATCCGGCTGATCTCGTGATGATCCTGATCGGCCACCAGCCGGCAGCTGATCTTGGCGTACGCCTTCGACGGCAGCACCGTCTTGCTGCCTTCGCCCTGATAGCCGCCCCAGATGCCGTTGAGTTCGAGCGTCGGGCGGGCCGTGATCTGCTCGATGACGCTGTAACCCTTCTCGCCCCAGGTTCGATCGACCCCGGCTTCCCTCTTGAATTGATCCTCGTTGAACGGCGCATTGGCCAGCACGGCCCGCTCGTCCGCGTCGATCGGGCGAACCTTGTCATAGAAACCCGGCACGGTGATGCGCCCGTCGCGATCCTTGAGCGAGGCGATCATCTCGGCCAGCGCCTGAATCGGGTTGTAGACCGCGCCGCCGAACGAGCCGGAGTGCAGATCGGTGGCCGGGCCGGTCACTTCGACCTGGATGTACGTCAGCCCACGCAGCCCGTAGGCGATCGCCGGCAGGTCGGGCCGCAGCATGTGCGAGTCGGAGATCAGCGCCACGTCAGCGGCGAGGTCGGCCTGGTGCGCCTCGATGAACGGGTCGAGGCTCGGCCCACCGACTTCTTCCTCGCCTTCGATGATAAACTTGAGATTGACCGGCAGCGCGCCGGCGGTCTTCAAGAACGACTCGACTGCCTTGATGTGCGCGAAGATCTGCCCCTTGTCGTCCGATGCGCCGCGCCCGAACAGATCGTCGCCCCGGACCTCCGGCGCGAACGGATCGGAATGCCACAGGTCGATCGGGTCCGCCGGCTGCACGTCGTAATGGCCATAAATGAGGATCGTCGGTTTCGCGTCGCCTGCGCGCAGCCACCCGGCCGTCACGATCGGGTGGCCGCCGGTCGGCCAGGCGTGGGCGCGCTCCAGGCCAATCGATGTTAAATGGTCGACCAACCACTGCGCCGCGCGGTGAATCTCGACCTTGTGATCGGGTTGAGCGCTGATGCTGGGAATCGATATCAGCTGTTTGAGCTCGTCGAGGTGCTGTTGGCGATGGGCGAGGGCGTACCGCACGGCGTCGTTGGGCATGCCATCTCCGGACGGGAGGGATAGGCCGATTATACCCGCCGCGGCGATCTTCGGCAATGCTGAATGTTAGAGGTTAGAAGTTGGAATTGGTTGCCTTTTGATTGAATCAGGTTTATAATCGCTTTACATTTATCCGCATGGGGGCATGTGATGGTGGAGCAGGAAGGTCGTTCGCAAGACGAAAGGAGCGACGCGCAGACCCAACAAACCGAAAACTCGATGCAGGAGCTGCTGGACACTCAGGACTTTGCATTCAGGGAACCCAAGCGTGGCGAGATGGTCAACGGCACGATTGTCCGGATTGAGCCTCACGAGATTCTGGTCGACATCGGGTCGAAATCGGAGGGTGTCATCACCGAGCGCGAGCTAGAGAGCATTCCGCGTGACTTGCTGGCGGAGATGAAGGTCGGAGACACGCTGCAGACCGTGGTGGTGGCAACGGAAGATCGCAACGGCCACATGGTCCTTGCGTTCGGCCGGGCGCACACCGACCGGGACTGGAACGACGCCGAGGATCTGTTCCAGTCACAAGAAGTGTTCGAAGGCATCGTCGCCGGCCACAACAAAGGCGGGCTGATCGTCAAAGTCGGCAAAGTGCGCGGCTTTGTTCCTGCCTCGCAGCTGGTGACAGGCCGCGGCAAAGGCGAAGGCGGCGAGCAGGATGTCAAAGGGGATCGCTGGGCGGCGCTGACCGGCCAAAAGCTGCAGCTCAAGGTGATCGAACTCGATCGCCAGCGCAACCGGTTGATCCTGTCCGAACGCGCCGCCCTGCGCGACTGGCGCAAAGTCCAAAAAGATAAGCTCCTGTCCGAGCTCAAAGAAGGCGACGTGCGCGAGGGCAAGGTGATCAGCCTGGCGGACTTCGGCGCGTTCATTGATCTGGGCGGCGCGGATGGCTTGGTGCACCTATCTGAGCTGTCCTGGAAGCGCGTTAATCATCCACGCGAGATCCTCAAAGTCGGTCAGAAGGTCCAGGCCCAGGTGATCAACGTCGATCCCGAACGCAAGCGCATCGGGTTGAGCTTGAAACGCCTCGAGGCCGATCCGTGGTCGGCGGTCGAAGCCCGTTACAAGGTCGACCAACTGGTGGAAGGCACCATCACCAAGCTAGCCAAGTTCGGCGCATTTGCCCGCATCAAAGGCGACGAGGAGATCGAGGGACTGATTCACGTGTCGGAATTGGCGGAAGGCCACGTGAACCATCCCAAGGAAGTCGTGCACGAAGGTCAGCTGGTTACGCTGCGCATCATCCGCATCGATTCTCAGGATCGGCGCCTGGGCTTGAGCTTGAAGCGCGTGGCGAAGGGCGAGTACGTCGATTCGGACTGGCAGCAGGGTCTGGTCGACGCGACACGAGAGGGCGCCGGCGAACTCGCCGAAGCCGGATCAACCGAAACGCAACCAGCGGAAGACAAACCGCTTGAGATGGGTAGCGCTGACGAACCGAGCGAACCGGTTTCAAACGAGGCCCAACCCGTCGTGGAAGACGAACCGGGCGAGATGGAGGGCGCCGGCGAACCTGCCGAAGCCGGATCAACCGAAACGCAACTCATGGAAGGCGAAAGGGGCGAGGCCCGAGGCGAGTGAGCTGCCGGCAAGTAACAAGCGCGTAACAAACCTGCTTCGCACCCCCTTAAGTCCCATCGCAACGAAATCGAAAAGCGTGATATATTTCTAGGGAGCGTCGCACCGTGATGGGGCCGGCGCTCCCTACAAATAAGGAATCATCCCGATATTCATCTCGCGTTCAGATCGGGGCGGAGGTAACCAACGTGTCCAACAAACTCGATCGCTTCACCCAGCGGGCCAGACGTGTGCTGACGTTCGCGCAGGAAGAGGCCGAGCGGCTCAACCATAATTACATCGGCACGGAGCACTTATTACTTGGATTGATGCGGGAAGAGAGTGGAGTCGCCGGGCGGGTGCTGCGCACGCTGAACGTGCAGCCGATCCAGATCAGCGAGATGGTCGAGCGCATCACCGGACCCGGCCGGCGCACGCCGTTCAGCAAGATCGATCTCACCCCGCGCACGAAGCGCGTGATCGAGCTGGCGGTGGAAGAAGCGCGCCGCATGGGTCATCACTACATCGGCACCGAGCACTTGCTGCTGGGCCTGGTGCGCCAGGGTGACGGCGTGGCGATGGACATCCTGCGCCAGCTGGGGGTGACGCCGGAGCACATCCGCCGCGAAATGGCCAAAGAGCTGCAGGAGGCCTCGCAGGGCTACTCGTCCAAAGGCGAGTCGAAGCCGCAGAGCAAGAAAGAGCGTGCCAAAACGCCGTTGGTCGACCAACTGGCGATCGATCTGACCGCCGCTGCCGAAGAAGGCAAACTCGATCCGGTGATCGGCCGCCAGACCGAGATCGAGCGCGTGATCCAGATCCTGTCCCGCCGCACCAAAAACAACCCGGCGCTGATCGGCGAGCCGGGCGTGGGCAAGACGGCGATCGTCGAAGGGCTGGCCCAGCGCATCGTCGCCGGGCAGACGCCCGAATCGCTCATCAACAAGCGCGTCATGCAGCTGGACGTCGGATCGCTGGTGGCCGGCACGATGTATCGCGGCCAGTTTGAAGAGCGCCTCAAGCGCGTCATCGAAGAGCTCAAGAATTCGGACGCGATCCTGTTTATCGACGAAGCCCACATGCTGGTGGGCGCGGGCGCGGCCGGCAGCGCCATCGACGCCGCCAACATTCTCAAGCCGGCGCTGGCCCGCGGCGAGCTGCAGTGCATCGGCGCGACGACGCTGAACGAGTACCGCAAGTACATCGAGAGCGACGCCGCGCTCGAACGCCGCTTTCAGCCGATCATCGTCGACGAGCCGACCATCGAAGAGACGATCGAAATCCTCAAGGGCGTGCGTGAGCGCTACGAGCAGCACCACAAGCTGCGCATCACCGACGAAGCGCTCGAGCAGGCGGCGCACCTGGCCGCCCGCTACATCCCCGATCGGTATATGCCCGACAAAGCCATCGATTTGATCGACGAGGCCGCATCGCGCGTGCGGATGTACAAAGCCCCGCAGACGAAGGAATTGCAGCAATCGTACAGCGAATTGCGATCGACCCAGAAAGAGAAAGAACGCGCGCTCGAGGATCGTCGCTACGACGACGCGGCCGACCTGCGTAACCGCGAAGAAGACCTGCTGGAGAGCATCGAGCAGCTGCGCGGCCACTGGGAGCGCGGCGAGCAGGTCGCGTTGGTGATGCCGGAAGACATCGCAGAAATGGTCAGCATGTGGACCGGCATCCCGGTCATGCGCATCGCCGGCGAAGAGTCGGAGCGGCTGATCAACATGGAGACCGACATGCACAAGCGCATCGTCGGGCAGGATGAAGCCATCCTGGCGATCGCCAAAGCGGTGCGCCGCGCGCGCGCCGGCCTCAAAGATCCTAAGCGGCCGATCGGCTCGTTCATGTTCCTCGGCCCGACCGGCGTGGGCAAGACCGAACTGACCAAGGCCCTGGCCGAGCTGCTGTTCGGCAGTGAAGAGGCCCTGACCCAGATCGACATGAGCGAATTTATGGAGCGCCACTCCATCGCGCGGCTCGTCGGCGCGCCGCCCGGCTATGTGGGTTACGACGATGCCGGTCAGCTGACTGAAGCCATCCGCCGCCGGCCTTACTCGATCGTCGTCTTCGACGAGATCGAGAAGGCCCACCCGGAGACCTTCAATATGCTGCTGCAAATTATGGAGGAAGGTCACCTGACCGATGCGCGCGGACGCAAGGTCGATTTCCGTAATACGATTGTGGTCTTGACCAGCAACATCGGCGCCGAAATGATCCAACGCCAGACGGCGCTGGGCTTCGCCGTCAAGCGCCAGGAAGACAAAGAAGAGGCGCTGGCGTACGAGGAAATGCGCCGGAAGCTCACCGACGCGTTGAAGCGAGCCTTCCGGCCCGAGTTCATCAATCGCCTGGACAGCGTGATCGTGTTTCGCGCGCTGACGCGGGATGAGATCAAGGAGATCGTCGGCCTGGAGCTGGCCAAGGTCGAGGCCCGACTGGGCGAGCGACGTATCAAGATTAAGGCCACCGACGCAGCCAGGACGTTCCTGGCCGATAAGGGGTACGACCAGGAGTACGGCGCGCGTCCGCTGAGGCGCGTGATCCAGAACGAGGTCGAAGATCGACTGTCAGACGGTTTCCTGTCCGGCAAATTCAAAGAGGGCGACACGGTGCTGATCGACCTGCTCGAAGGTAATCTCGACCTGCAGGGCGTGCGCGAAGCCGAGACGCCATTGCTCGAAGAGCCAGTCCTGGCGTAAAGACGAGTATGGGAGTGTGGAAGTAGGGAGGCTGCTGGATCAATGTCCAGCAGCCTTTTCGTTTCGCGCGCTGTAGGGCGCTCTCCCGCCTACGCGTTGATCTCACCGCTCCTGCAGCCCTAACTGCTGCGCCAGGCGCAACAGCCTCCCCTCCGCACTCGTCACAATCTGCGCGCCGGATTAAGTGTAAAGCCGTGCCAATCCACGGAAATGACGCGCCCACGCCAATGGCCCAAATTGCATCAGAACTAATGTTCGGGTATACTTCTCGTGGGGATGTGTTATTGGAGATTGGCCATTATAGAGATATACTCTAAAGCACCAGTACCCAGTTCCGCATTCATCATTCTACATTCTGTATTTTACATTGAGGTCCTGATGCCCCCTAAAACCAAAACCCGAACCGTGTTCGTCTGCCAGCAGTGCGGCTCGACGCAGCTCAAGTGGATGGGCCGCTGTCCCGACTGCAATGCGTGGAACTCGCTGGTGGAGGTCGTCGAGAGCAAGCCCGGCCGTGAGAAGTCTGCATCGCGGCTGGACCTGCCCCGCGCGGCGCCGGTGCAGCTGACTGAGATTCAGACCGACGGGCGCGAGCGCCTGCCCATGGCGATGCAGGAGTTTAGCCGTGTGCTGGGCGGCGGGGTTGTGCCCGGCTGCCTGGTGCTGGTGAGCGGGGATCCGGGGATCGGCAAGTCGACACTGCTTACTCAGGTCGCCGCGCAGATGGCGGCGACGAATGGCCCGGTGCTGTACGTGTCTGGCGAAGAGAGCGCGCAGCAGATCAAAATGCGCGCCGATCGCCTCGGCCTGTCCAGCGATCAACTCCACCTGCTGACCGAAACCGATCTCGACGAGATTTTGATCCACATCGCACAGCTCAAGCCTACGCTGGCGATCGTCGATTCGATCCAAGCCGTGTACCTGGGTGAACTGACCTCGACCGCTGGATCGATCTCGCAGGTGCGTGAGTGCGCGGCGCGGCTGCAAGGGCTGGCCAAGCAGACCGGGACGAGCGTGTTCCTGGTCGGCCACGTCACCAAGTCGGGGGCGATCGCCGGGCCGAAGGTGCTCGAGCACATCGTCGATACGGTGCTCTATCTCGAAGGGGATCGCCACCACGCCTACCGGCTGCTGCGCTCGACGAAGAACCGCTTCGGAGCGACGAACGAAGTCGGCGTGTTCGAGATGCGCGGGTCGGGCATGGTCGAGGTCGCCAATCCGAGCGAGGCGTTCCTGGCCGAGCGCTTGCCGGCCGCGCCCGGTTCGTCGATCGCGGTGACAATGGAGGGCACGCGCCCGATCCTGGTCGAGGTGCAGGCGCTGTGCAGCACGAGCGCGTTCGGGCTGCCGCGCCGCACGGCTAACGGTGTGGACGTGAACCGCATGCTGTTGATCGTCGCAGTGCTGAGCAAACGGCTGGGCTTGCGCTTGGGCGACCAGGACGTGTTCGCCAACGTGATCGGCGGGCTGCACGTCGGCGAGCCGGCGGCCGATCTGGCCCTCGCCGCGTCGATCGCGTCGAGCATGCGCGATGTGCCGGTCGCCGCCGACCTGGCACTGGTCGGCGAGGTGGGCCTGTCCGGCGAGCTGCGCGCGGTCGGCCAGCTGCCGGCACGCTTGAACGAAGCGGCCAAACTCGGATTCCGCCGGGCGCTGATCCCCAAGACGTATCGCGTCTCGGAGGGGCTGCCCGATCAGATCGAGATCGTGACCGCCCGCAGTTTAGGCGAGGCGCTGGCGATCGCGATGAAGAAGTAGTTGGATGGTTGGTCAGTAGGAGCGGATGCGAAATCTGAGCCAATCTGTTACAATTGTAAATCAGGAGGTCAGACTGATGACAGCTCTTGAATTGGAAGTGGTGGAACTTAAGAAACGCGTCGCGCGACTGGAATCAACCGTGCGTCGGCTGACGGGTAAGACTCAACCGGCGTCACCCGCGCCGGGCGAGCCTCTCGACCGGGAAGAACTTCTCACTTGGCTTAAGGCAGAGGGGCTGATTCGCGAGCCGACCCCAGAAGAACAACGCCTGGGCGCTGAGTGGGAAGCCTTGCCCGAAGAAGAAAAACAGGCCATTCTATGGGAACTCGACCATTTGCCACCTGGCCCAATGGTTAGTGACATCATTATCGAAAACCGCCGCTGAACATGGCTCTCTACTACTTCGACACCAGCGTCCTGGTCAAGTACTACATCTTCGAACCAGGCAGTGGCTGGGTCAGGGAACGGGTCGATGCACGAGTACCGGACGGCAACACGCGCGCAAACATCATCTTTGTTTCGGAGGTTTGCATCACTGAAAGTGCGGCGGCGTTTGCCATACTTTAACAGGGCCG
>JBOGUH010000570.1:0-5631 GCA_050695975.1 Anaerolineae bacterium | reverse complement strand
GAGCAGATAGACACGCCATGACTCATTCGCCTGTTTCATTCGATCAACTGGTCGAGCGGCATCGATCCGAAATCCTGGCCTACCTGATGCGCCTGCTCGGCGACACACACGACGCCGAAGATGCCTGCCAGGATACCCTGTTGGCCGCCTATCGTGCCTTCGAGCGATTGGCGCCCGATTCGAACGCGCGCGCGTGGCTGTATAAGATCGCGACGAACACGGCGTTCAATGCTCTGAAACGCCGCAAGCGGAAGGCAGCTCACATCATGGACATTGATCTCGACAGATTATCCGCCGATTCGGCCCCGGCGCTCGAACAGCGCGAGCAACTGCGCGCCATCGCGCACGCAGTCGAGGCGCTGCCGCCCAAGCAGCGCGCCGCGCTGATGCTGCGCCAATTTCAGGGATTGGGCTATGCCGAGGTCGCGGCGTCGCTGGCATGCAGCGAAGCGGCGGCGCGCGCGAATGTGTATCAGGCGATCAAGAAGCTGCGTGAAGCGCTGGCCGACTGACCAGACAAGTTCGGAGGTATAGGAGCGATGAAGCGTGACGATGAACTGATTGCGATCGTGCTGGGCGATGCTGAGCCGTCACCACGGATGAGACGCTGGCTGAACACGGACGAAGGCCGGCGCGAATCAAAAGCATATCGGAAAGCGTTGGGCATGTTGGACAGCCTGTATCGTGATGCGCCGGCGTTGAGGCCCAAGCGCGCGGCGCATTACACGACGATGCGCACGCCGGTCGGCCGGCTGTTCGTCGCCGCGACGGGGGCGGGCCTGGTGCGGGTGTCGTTCCGCCAGAACGAGGCTTCATTCGTAGCGGACTTGCGGCGGCGGCTGAAGATGGACGTGGTCAAATCGGCTGACAAGCTGGCCGGCATCGTCGCGCAGCTCGAAGCCTATTTCGCCGGGAAGCGCCGCGCGTTCGACGTGCCGGTCGATCTGAGTCACGTCGCGCCGTTCCAGCGCAGCGTGCTGATGGCCGCGCGCAGCGTGCCGGCCGGGCAGGTCGTGTCGTATGGGGAGATCGCCCGGCGCATCGGGCGGCCTACGGCCAGCCGCGCCGTCGGGCAGGCGCTGGGACACAACCCCGTGCCGATCGTCATCCCCTGCCATCGCGTCGTGGCGAGCAGTGGCGGGTTAGGGGGATATACGGGCGGGCTGGAGATCAAGAAGCGGCTGCTCCAGATGGAAGGGGCGCTCCAATGAATCATCCCTCGACTGTTGGCGATGTCCCTTCGCATGGAGCGGGACATCTCACGCAAAGACGCCAAGACGCAAAGCAACATACAGAGCATTTCTTGGCGGCTTTGCGGCTTGGCGTGAGGCGCTTCCCGCCGAAGCCAGAAGAGCCAGAATAACGTCAGCGTCAACACGACAAGAGCTTCAGTTCAGGTTGCGATCGTCCGTTGCGCGGCGGCCAGCCCTTCGCGCAGGATGTCCAGCGCGACCTGCACGCGAAGCGCCCAGCGCCTGGTATCCTCATCGTAGGCATCTGCCAGGCGACGCTGCTCTTCAGGGCCAGCCGCTTACGCTCGATGACGATCCGCAGTTTCCCAGTCCAGGCCATCGACCGCGATAGCCTCCAAATTGAAACCGGCCCGATGCAGCAGCATGGGCCATTCGGCGTCCGCCCAATGTCCGGACGAGGTGTTGGCCATCAAGAACTGCACGGCGCGCCGGCTGAATCCTTTCGAGCCGCTGCACAAGTCGACGGTTTGGCCGAGCAGGTGTGAGAAGATCAGGTTGATAATGGCTTCGGTCTTTTGCAAGGCTTGTGGGTGAGTCTGATAGGCGGCCTCGGTTCGGCCGATGATCAGGCACTCCGCTTTCTGCACGGCGTCAACCGTCTGTCGCCATTCGATCGGCCTCGTCTCCACCCAACGCAGCAGGCGATCCATGTCGACGTAGTGAATGTGGCTCGCCGGCGTGTCGAGCGACATCCGTATCGCAGCGTGTCGGGCCTGCGTGCGGTCGGGTGGGATGACCACACGCACACCCGCGTATGCCTGTAGTGCCTTCACCTCGTCGAGGTCTACGGGATCGACCTCTCCCGACACCGATATAACCAGGCTCTCGTAGACTTGCCTCAACTGCGGATACAGCTTTTGAAAGCGAGGCATTTCTCCGCGGGGCCACCAGGTGCAGGCCAGAGCTACGCTCATATCCACCTCTGTCTGAATATAACCACGGAGGCACAGAGCACACGGAGATTATCTCTGTGTTCTCCGTATCTCTATGGTGATTTATAGTCCGACATTGCGTCGACGCCGCCGGCGCATCAACTCCAGCACGCGCGGCATGGCGACACTGTAGACCCAGTACCCGAGATTCGACGCGCGATAGTCAAAGGCGCCGATGTGTGAAGTGAACTTGCCGCCGAAGCCCTCTTTGAAGCGATACACGCCCCACATCGGGTCGGATTCGTCGAGCGCTTCGGGCGCGCCCCACAAGTCGTATACCGTGCAGCCGTTCGATTTTGCCCAGCGGATGGCTTCCCATTGCAGCAGGTGGTTCGGCATTTTGTCGCGATGGACCTCGCGCGACATGCCGTACATGTACCAGGCGCGCGCGCCGAAGCGGAACACGATCAGCCCGGCCACCACCTCGCCATCGACCTCGGCGACGAGCGGCTGCGCCAGCCCTGCCGACGTGAACGACGACCACGCATCGCGATAATAGTCCTGTGGGCGGATGATGAAGTTGTCGCGCCGGGCCGTCTCCGCATACATCGCATACAACCTCTCGGCGTCCTCGCCGGCGCCGGCGCGGACCGATACACCCTTCTTGCTCGCCAACCGGATGTTGTAGCGCGTCTTGGGTTTCATCGCGGCGAGGAGATCGCCTTCCGGCGGCGTCACGTCGAGCAGGACGGTATTGCGGAACTGGATCTGCTCGGAAGATAAGCGCCAACCGCGTCGTGTCAATTGTGCGATGACGGCAGTGGCCCCCTCTCCTGAATCGTGCTTTTCCGATTCAGGAGAGGGGGTCGGGGGGTGAGGCAGGGGGTGAGGGACATCCGGATCGATCTTGATAAAGATAGCCCGCTCGCGGCGCGCGAACGATTCGAGTTCGGCCAACACCGCCTCGACGAGCGGCGCGTCGGCGTAGTCGAGCGCAGGCCCTTTGGGGACGTACAGGATGCCGAGGCCGAGTCGCGGCAGCCGCCGGCGCAGGGCCAGCGCCACTGCGCGCGGGCGAGCGCCGTCCTCGAACAGCAGATAGCGCGGCGACCAGCCCCATCGGCTCTTGAACTGCCCCCAATCCCAGGATTGGAGGATGTGGTGCGTGGGCAGAGACGCAAGAGCGGAGTTCCATTCAGTGCGATCGGTTACTTCTCTGGCGTTCATTGGAAGTTAGAAATTGGAGGTTGGAAGTTGGACGTTGGAGGCGCCCGTCTCCAATTACCAATCCCCAATTACGACTCTCGATTTCGCAAGGCAAGCAGATAGAGACGATACAGCAGCGGGTTATACACTCGGTCAAATGCGCCGGCGAAGCGCACGACCGTGCCGCCGAAGCCGCGTTTGAAGCGGTACACGCCCCATAGATCGTCGCGCCGATCGAGGTACTGCGCTTCGAGCGTCGATTCGTCTTCGTCGGGGATGCCCCACAGATCGTATTTGCGGCAGCCGATCGATCTGGCCCAGCGCATGGCGTGCCATTGCAGCGCGTGGTTCGGCATCCGTTCGCGGTGCGCGTCGCCCGACGCGCCGTAGAAGTACCACGCCCGCTCGCCGTGCGCGAATGCGAACAACCCGGCGACGATCTGCGACTCGACCTCGGCGACGAACAATCGGGCGCAGTTGCGCGGCACGAACAGATCGAACGCCGCTGTGTAGTAGGCGGGCGAGTGGACGGCGAAGCGGTCGCGCGAGCCGGTCGCCTGCATGAGCGCGTTGAAGGCGGGTAGATCGGATCGGGTTGCTGCGCGGACGGTCACGCCTTTGCGCTCGGCCAGGTGGATGTTGTAGCGCGTCTTGTGGCGCATCGCAGTTAAGATTTCTTCTTCGCTGCGCGTGAGATCGACGAGGATCGTGCGCGGTGGCTGGATGCTGTGCGGGCTGGGACGAAAATAGTGTCCGGGCAGCGGCGGCTCCCACGCCGATGTATAGCCGGGCGTGGGAGCCCGGCCTGCTAGATCAATTGCATGGTCGGGTTCGATCTTGAGCAGGGCAGCGCGCCGGCTCCGCGCGAGACCGTCGAGGCCAGCGATCAGCGCCACAACCAGTTCATTATCGGCGAGATCGACGATCGGGCCTTTGGGGACGTAAGCCAGCGCGCCCAATCGCAGCGGCAGCCTTCGGAACAAGACCAGCGCGCCGGCGACAATCCGGGTATCGCGTTCAAGCGCAATCCGATCGGCCGACCAACCGAAGCGCGATTTCAACTCGCCCCAGGCCGAAGTCTGCAAGACGTGCGCATCGGGGCGGGCTGCGACGAAAGTATCCCAATCGTGCGCGCTCGGAGTGACGATCTGGGCAGAGGACATAGCCGCGACATTATATCATGCTGAATGGGCGCACCTGAGACCTGACAGGTATGTTGGGCGACAGCCCGCCCTGGCTTGCGCCAGCGGGCCAGGGTTGCACTGTCGCCCGCATCCGCAGTGCAACACATGCGGTACAGCCTGCCACCTGCCCTCGCCCCGCAGGGGCGGGGTCGCGCAGCGGGGGTGCTCCCGCTGCGGACGAAGGGCATGTGCGGTTTGTTTGACTGTGCTATGGCGCGATGCTACAATTCGCGCGACAATCAAGCTCAAAGCCCGCGTCCGCGCGGGCGTTCCCAACCGCGAGGCCTGCCCTGAGCGGAGCCGAAGGGTCGAAGGGGAAGCCGAAGGGACGCGGTTGGAGAGCCGCTTAAGCGGAGGATTCATATGCGTATCTCACGCGGCGCATTGGTATGGGGCTTGACACTCGTCCTGCTGGGCGCTCTCCTGCTCGCCCAACAGCAGGGTTGGATCGGCGTGCCCATCCCATTTTGGGCCTGGGTGTTCGGCGGGCTGGGTGTGCTGTGTCTGCTCACCGCGCTGACCAATCGGTCGCTGTGGGGCATGCTGTTTCCCGGATTCGTCCTGCTCGGCCTGGGCGTGGTGGTCTTTCTGTCGACCAGCACCTCCGCTTCTGGAAACGTGATTGGCGCAATATTTCTGGGCAGCATCGCGCTGCCGTTCTGGATAGTGGCGCTGGTGCGCCGATCGAATTGGTGGGCGATTATTCCAGCCGGCGTGGTGACGGTGCTGGCGATCATGCCGCTGCTCGCCGAAGCGCGCGTGAGCGGTCAGATTGTCGGCGCGGTGTTCTTTCTAGGACTAGGCGCCACGTTTGCGCTGGTGCGCCTATGGACGATTGGCCAGCGCGGGATGAGTTGGGCGTGGTATCCGGCGTTGATCCTGGGCGGGCTGGGGCTCGTCGTGCTGGCGACGGGAAACCCACAAGCGTGGCCACTCGTCTTGATCGCAATCGGCGCGGTACTGCTGATCCGAGCGTTGATGCCTTCACGCCGGCCGCCAATGCCACCGCCATCCCCGCCGTCACCGGTCACATCGATTGAGCCGGAAGCGAAAGGGTAGTATCCCTTTGCTCGTTGTGATTTTGGCCCATACAGGGTTAAAGGTGAAAGAACGTGC
>JBOGUH010000569.1:0-3734 GCA_050695975.1 Anaerolineae bacterium | reverse complement strand
GTCGAAGGGGAAGCCGAAGCGGGCGGGGCATCGGGTGGGTCGTCGTCGGTCTGCTGCTCTCGGCAGTCGTTCAGGCGCTCGTCGGTATCTACCAGGCGCGTATCAGAGGCATTGGACCGGAGGGGTTCCTGCTGTCCGAGGGTGTCTATCGCGCGTATGGATCGTTCGAGCAGCCCAACCCGTTCGGCGGATTCATCGGCCTCAACTTGCCGATCGCCGTCGGGCTGGCGCTGGCGCTCTGGGCAGAGGTGCTGAGGAGATTCCATCCACGAATAACACGAATCTCCACGAAAATAATTCGTGAAGATTCGTGGAGATTCGCGGATCAAAAATGGCGCGTAGTGGGAGCGGCGTCACTCGCAACGTTGATCGTCACTCTGCTGATCGTCGCGCTGTATCTATCTTTCTCGCGCGGCGCGTGGCTTGGCGCGGTCGCTGCGCTGCTGGCGATGGGCCTGTTTCTACCGCGCCGGCGCTGGATTGGAGCGACGTTGATCGGCGGGCTGATCGCGATCGGATTGGTGTTCGGCAGCGCGGGTCTGCTGCCCGCATCGATCGCCGATCGCTTCGCCGACGTCGGTACGCTGGTCGACTTTCGCGACGTGCGCGGCGTGAAGATCAACGACGCCAACTACGCGGTGATTGAACGGCTGGCTCATTGGCAGGCGGCCGTCGGCATGCTGCAAGCTCACCCCTGGAGCGGCGTCGGCTTTTCCAACTACCAGCCGGTCTACGAGCAGTATCGCCTGCTGAATTGGCCGATGCCGCTCGGGCACGCGCATAACATCTATTTGAACGTCGCCGCAGAGACCGGCCTGCCGGGCCTGGCCGCATATGGCATCCTGTGGATCGCCATCTTCGTCCAGACCCTGGGCGCGCTGCGGGTTCAGCACGGCGTGCGGCGCGGCTTAGCGCTGGGGCTGCTTGGCGTGTGGGTCCATTTGTCGGCGCATCACCTGTTTGACCATCTGTACGTGAATAACGTCCACCTCAACATCGGCGCGATGATTGGCGTCTTGAGTGTATTGACTCTATCGCGAAATGGTAGGAACGATTCTCGCCGGTCCGCCGAGCGTCCTGAAGGGGACAATCGCTGAAACGAGATGTATGCCGTCCGTTGACCGCAAATCCTTCCGCGCGCAAGTGGCCAACGTCCGCACGCCGTTTCGCATCCGCGACCGGGTGCGGCGGCGCGTCCCGCCCGCTCACCGCAGAGAAGCCAAGCGCTTCATCAAATTCGCCATCGTCGGCAGCATCGGCTTCTTGATCGATACAGGTACGCTGTATGCCCTCGTGTTTCTATTGGGCATGCGTGGGGATGCTCAACGTCCGCTAGCCAAAGGCATTTCGTTCCTGCTGGCCGTGACGAGCAACTTCATCTGGAACCGGCGCTGGACGTACCCGGAATCGCGCTCCAAGCCGCTGAGCAAGCAAATGACACAGTTCTTCACGATGAACTTGATTGGATTAGGCATCAACCTTGGCGTGTTCACGATCGTCGATTCGCTGTTGGTTCCACTGGTTGACTTGAAACTGGCTGTTGCCGGCGCGCAGATCGCAGCCGTGGGCATCGCTATGCTCTGGAATTTCACGGCCAATCGGCTGGTGACCTACAACGACGTCAAATTTGGCAAATAGACAAAAGGCGAAGGACGAATTCGCTTCGACATCGGTCTTCGTCATTCGTCTTTCTTCGCTAGGGCAGGGGCATGACCTCCACCACTGCACTCTCGACAACTACCCGTCGCGAAGCCAAACGCTTCGCCAAGTTCCTCGTCGTCGGCTCGATCGGCTTCGTGGTCGATTTCGGATCGTTCAACCTGATGTTTCGTATCCTCAACTTCCCGGCGGTGCTGGCGCAGGCGATCTCCTTTACGCTGGCGGTCAGCAGCAACTTCACCTGGAACCGGCGCTGGACGTACCCCGAGTCACGCTCCAAGCCGCTCCTCAAACAGTTCGGCCAGTTCTTCGTGCTCAACGCGGTCGGATTGGCGATCCGCACGCCGATCTTTGCTCTGCTCAGCGGGCCCTTCGCCAGCCTGGTTGCATCCTCGCTCGACGGGCCATTCGCCGGACTGACGCGCTTCGCCACCGACACGCTGAACGCGACGATCGAGCAGCTGGGCCACAACGCCGCGCTTGTGTGCGCCGTGCTCGTCGTCCTGCTGTGGAACTTCTTCTCCAACCGCTTCATCACGTACAGTGATGTGAAGATCGGGCATTGACGCCTCACCCCCACCCCTGCCCCTCCCCCTTCTCCTGTCCGCTCCGCGACTGCTCGACAGAAGAGCGGGAGGGGTGGCGAAGCCGGGGGTGGGGTGCGGCAAGAACTATGCGCATCGGAATCGACGTCACCTCGGCGGTGACCCAATCGGCCGGCATCGGTCGTTATACCCGCGAACTTGTCCGCGCGTTGCTCAATCTGGACGCGCCTCACACTTACACGCTGTTCTACGCCACCGAGAAACGCGTCGCCCGGCCGATCGAGCCGCTGCCGCGCAGCGTCCGGCTGCGGCGCCTGCCGTTTCACGACAAGTGGCTCGCCCGCCTCTGGCACAAACTCCGGATACCGATCTCGATCGAACTGATCACGGGCCCGATCGACCTGTTCCACTCGCCCGACTTCAGCCTGCCGCCGACGCTGCGCCGCACGCCGACTCTGCTCACCGTCCACGATCTCTCGTTCATTCGCGATCCCGAATCGGCCGTGCCGTCGCTGCGTCGCTACTTGAGCAGCGTCGTGCCGCGATCGGTCGCCCGCGCCCGGCGCGTGCTGGCTGACTCGCAGTCGACGAAAGACGATCTCGTCGAGCTGTTCGGCGCGCCGCCGGGCAAGATCGACGTGCTGCTCAGCGGCGTCGACGCGCGCTTCCGGCCGATCCGCGATCCGGCCGCGCTCGCGGCGGTGCGCGCCAAATACGATCTCGGCAGCGGGCCGCTGGTGCTGTCCGTCGGCACGATCCAGCCGCGCAAGAACTACGTGCGGCTGATTCAGGCCTTCGCGCAAGTGATGGGGCAGTGGTGGCAGATCGGGCCGGAGTGGCTGGGCGACGTGAACCTGGTCATCAGCGGAGGCACAGGCTGGCTGTCCGATGCCATCTTCGCCGAAGCGACTCGCCTCGGCCTCCAGGCGCGCGTGAAGTTCACCGGCTTCGTCGACGATGCCGATCTGCCGGCGCTGTATTCGGCCGCAGCGGTGTTCGCTTACGTGCCCCGGTATGAGGGCTTCGGCTTGCCGGTGTTGGAGGCGATGGCCTGCGGCGTGCCGGTGATCGGATCGAATGCCTCGTCGATCCCGGAAGTCGTCGGCGAGGCCGGGCTGCTGGTCGATCCGCTCGACGTGGACGCGATCGCCGCCGGGTTGATCGGCCTGCTGAAAGACGCATCGGCGCGGGATGCCTATCTGCGCGCCGGTCTCCGGCGCGCGGCGCAATTCACCTGGGAATCCGCCGCGCGGCAGCTGCTCTCGATCTACGCTGAGTTGGGCGCTGCTTCTATTACGACGTAGACTCATGCGGCGAGCGTAACTGATTTCGGCGGAGACGCTTATCGCGTATCGCCTATCGCATCACTCGTCACCCATCACGTTCTTCGTCATTCAGCATTCATCCCTCAGCCTTCCCTCATGTGACAAAGTCGATCGGCAGTGTTATAATCCAATCCGTTGTCCAGAAAATCACCTGAAATGGGAGGGCCCCTAAATGACTCGCCGCTACTCTACCATCGTTCTCGTC
>JBOGUH010000568.1:0-2016 GCA_050695975.1 Anaerolineae bacterium | reverse complement strand
GTGCAGCGCACCGTCCTGGTAGATGATGCGCAGCGAATCGGTGTCGACCGTCGTCCAGCCGCTTCCCGGATTGTCGAAACCGTCGCGGAACGGCAGGTCGCTGGCGGGGGGGGCGGACTGGCAAGCTGCTAAGATGAGTACGAATACGATACACAAGCGACAAATCTCCAATGTCCAATCTCCAATCTCTAATCCCCAATCTCTAACCGGCCTGCCGCCGCACCTCGATCACGTTGGGCAGCCGCTCGATCTTGTCGAGCACGCGCGACAGCTGCGCGACGTCCGAGATTTCCAGCGTGGCGAAGAAAGTGGCGACGTGCTTGTTGGTGCTGACGTTGACGCTGCTCATGTTGATGCCTTCGCCTGCGACGACCGCGCCGATGTCACGCAGCAGGCCGCCGCGGTCGTAGGCCGTGATCTTAATCGTGACCGGGTAGGTGGCTTGCAGCGAGCCCCACGACACCTCGATCAAGCGTTCCTCTTCGTCGCTGCGCAAAATGTTGGTGCAGTCGCGCCGGTGGACCCGGACGCCGCGCCCGCGTGTGATGTAGCCGATGATCTCGTCGCCGGGCACGGGGTGACAGCATTGGGCGAGCGTGGTGAGCAGGCCCCCGGTGCCACGCACGGACAGTTCGACCGGAGCGGGCGTGCGCGGGGCAGCGGTCACTTCTTCGGGTGTCGCGTCCTGTGCCTCGGCAGCCACGTGCTGCTGCTCGGCTTCGATGATCCGTGTCGCAATGTGCTGTGAAGAAATGTCGCCTGCGCCGATCGCGGCCAGCAGATCGTCCAGCTTGTCATACTCGAACAGGGCCGCGATGTGGTCGTGCGACAGGTTCTCCAGGCTGAGCCGGTGCAGTTCGCGCTCCAGGATGTCTCGGCCCTGGGCGATATTCGCCGCGCGATCTTGTTTCTTGAACCACTGCTTGATCTTGCTGCGAGCGCGCTGCGTCTTGACGTAGCCCAGATGCGGGTTGAGCCAGTCACGGCTGGGCCCACCGCGCTTGGCCGTGAGAATCGCCACCTGGTCGCCCGTCTGCAATTGATAGTCCAGCGCCACCAGCCGGCCGTTGACGCGCGCCCCCCGGCAGCGATCGCCCACGTTGGTGTGGACGTGGTAGGCAAAGTCGATCGGCGTCGAGCCGGCTGGCAGATCGATCAGCTTGCCTTTGGGCGTGAAGGCGTAGACGCGATCCTGGAACACATCGGTCTGGAGCGAATCCATGAATTCGCGCGCGTCGGCCACGTCCTGCCGCCAGTCCATCACCGAGCGGAACCAGGCGACCTTCTGTTCGTACTTTGGATCGCGCTTGCCGCCCTCCTTGTAACGCCAGTGCGCGGCGATGCCCAGCTCGGCCGACTCGTGCATCTCGCGCGTGCGGATCTGCACTTCGAGCGGGCGGCCATCGTCGCCAACGACGGCCGTATGCAGGCTTTGGTACATGTTGTCCTTGGGCGTGGCGATGTAGTCGTCAAACTCGCCGGGGATCGGCTTCCACATCGAGTGGACGATGCCCAGCGTCTGGTAGCAGTGCCCCAGGGTGTCGACGATCACGCGCACGGCGCGCGCATCGTAGACCTGATCGAACGACACGCCTTTGCGTTCCATCTTGCGCCAGATGCCGTAGATATGCTTTGGCCGGCCCGAAATTTCGGCCGGGATGCCATCGGCCTTCGTGCGCTCCAGCAGCCGCTGGATGATGTGAGTGATGCGCGTTTCGCGGTCGCCCCGGCGCTCGTCGATCAGGTGGGCAATCTCTTTGTACTTGTCGGGGTTCAGGTGGCGGAAGCCCAGGTCTTCCAGTTCCCACTTGATCTGCCAGATGCCCAGCCGGTTGGCCAGCGGCGCGAAGATGTCCAGCGTCTCGCGGGCGATGCGGCGACGCTTCTCTTCCGGCAGCGCGCCGAGCGTGCGCATGTTGTGAACCCGATCAGCCAGCTTGATCATCACCACGCGCGGATCGTCGACCATCGCCAGGAACATCTTGCGCAGCGATTCCAGTTCGCGATCGTCGTAGG
>JBOGUH010000567.1:0-3153 GCA_050695975.1 Anaerolineae bacterium | reverse complement strand
GGAAGTCGCTGAACTCGACGATGGTCACCGGCGCATTCTTGTCTCCTGCGCGGTTGGCATCGCGCAAGACAAATGAAGTCTGAGCCACACTTGGAACGTCGGGAGCGCCGCCGGCCGGGTCCTGAGGCGCAGACAGAACGCGTGGAGTGCTGATTGCCTGCGGTGGACTGCCGGCCTGCAAAGTGGCATTTGCTTCGAGCGAGCCATCGCGCACGGCTTCTTTCAGTGTGGCTGCATCTATACCCGGCCTTGCGGTCAGCATCGTAAAGGCAGCAGAGCCAACTACGCCTACCAGCAGGCCCAGCAAGAACCAAGCCGGGGCAGTCCACCCCGATCGAGCGGTCGAGAGAGGTTGGCGGACGCGAGAGGGTGGTTGCTCTTCCAGGTCGTCTTCTCCGTCAATCAGATTTTCTTCCGCCGATGTTCGTTGGGCCATGTGTCTTGTCCTGTTCCATTCATAATCAGTAGATCACGAAATGGCGTTGTAGTGGCGACTGCGCGAAGCCCACTTTAGTGTCAGTCGCTTTTAGCCGCTGACGACTAAAGTCGTCACTACGGTTTCGTGATCTACTGATAATCTTCTTCACCGATGCACGAGCCGGTAGACTACCGGCCTGGACTTAATGCAGTTCAAATAGAAAGCACTCTAGTTCAATTGTGCCACGGACGGTAGGGCATGTCAAACGTCACAAGAAAGGATACTGTATTCAGCCCACGATCCCCTGCGCGACCAGCAGCTCCGCGTTCAGCAGCGATCCACCGGCCGCGCCGCGGATCGTGTTGTGGGATAGCACGACGAATTTGACGTGGAGCAGCGGATCTTCGCGCACCCGACCGACGACCGTCGTCATGCCACGCCCGGCGTCGCGATCTTTGCGCGGCTGCGGGCGATCCGGCTCTGGCCGCACGTCGATGACACACTGCGGCGCGGAGGGAAGCGACTGAACGATCGCCGGCGCCTGGAAGGCGCGCATCGCCTGCGCCGCTTCGCCGGGCGCGACCGGTCGATCGAACTCCAGCGATACGCATACGGTGTGCCCCTCGACGACGGTGACGCGGTTGGTGTGCGCCGACAAGCGCAGCGGTGCGGGCGTGAGGCGCCCGCTGTCCGGGGCGAACTGGCCGAGCATCTTGCGCGGCTCTTCCTCGACCTTGTCTTCTTCGCCCTTGATGTACGGGATCACGTTATCGACAATGTCTAACGAGGCAACGCCCGGGTAGCCGGCGCCCGAGAGCGCCTGCATCGAGAAGGCCAGCGCGCGCTGCAACCCGAAGGCATCTTGCAGCGGCCGGAAAGCGATGGTCAAGCCGGTCGATGTGCAGTTGGGATTCGTGGCGATGAACCCGCTCCAGCCGCGCCGCTGCCGCTGGAGCGCGATGAGCGCGGTGTGATCGGGGTTGACTTCCGGGATGAGCAGCGGTACATCGTCGGCCATCCGATGCGAAGAAGCGTTGGAGCACACCGCATGCCCGGCCCGGGCAAAGGCAGGCTCCGCGTCGAGGGCGCTGTCGCTGGGCAGCGCCGAAAAGACAAGCGGCGCATCGAGACCTGGCTGCGTCGGCAGGATGCGCTGTTCCCGAACAGTCTCCGGCATTGGCTCGGGCAAGACCCAGCGGCAGGCTTCGCGATAGGTCTTGCCGACACTCCGATCGGAGCCGGTGAGCGCAGACACCTCAAACCACGGGTGGCGATCGAGCAGCTGCACGAAGCGCTGGCCGACCGCGCCGGTTGCGCCCAGCACGGCGACTTTAATCTTCTTCAATCAGGGTCTCCTTACACGACTGACTTGAAAATACTGTCCACGACGGACACGAAGAAACACAAATAGGAATCCTGCGTGACCCTGCGTGCTTTTCGTGGATCGGGTTTCTTCTTTGCAGTGGAGTCCTTATGCGCTAATCAACTCGTGAATGACCCGCACCGCCGTGTCGGCATCCTCGTCCGTCACGGTCAGGCTGATACTGCACTCCGACGATCCCTGCGCGATGGCGATGACGTTCACCCGGGCCGCGCCCAACGCGCTGAACACGCGGCCCGCGATACCGGGCGTGTGGCGCATCCCGGCGCCGACCACCGTGACGATGACGACGTTCGCCAGGGTCGAGATCGCGTCGATGTCGCTGCGATCCAGCTCGCGGCGGAATTCTTCGGCCAGCGCCGCCGTCACCGTCTCCGCGGCGGAGGCCGGCACGGTGAAGCAGATGCTCTGCTCTGAAGAGGCCTGCGTGATGAGCGAGACGCTGGTCTGCGTGCGCGCCACCGCTCCGAACGTGCGCGCCGCCACGCCCGGCACGCCGAGCATGCCCCGCCCCTCCACCGTGATCAGCGTCTGCCCGCGGATGGCGGTCACCGCCTTGATGCTCCCGCCGGGCTGCCCGTCGTCGGGCACGATGCGCGTTCCGGGGTGCGCGGGATCGAACGTATTCTTCACCCGCAGCATGATGCCGCGTTCGATCACCGGGCGGATCGTCTTGGGATGCAGCACCTTCGCCCCGTAATACGCCAGCTCGGAGATCTCACGGAAGGTCAGCTCCGGCAGCGTCCGCGCCGCAGGCACCACGCGCGGATCGGACGTCATCACGCCGTTCACGTCCGTCCAAATCCAGACTTCGGCCGCGCCCAGCGCGACGCCGAGCAGGGCCGCGCTGAAATCGCTGCCGCCGCGACCGAGCGTCGTCAAGACGCCCTGCTGTGTCGCGCCGATGAATCCCGTGACCACAGGCACGACACCCCTTTCCAGTAACGGCAGCAAGCGAGCCTGAGTCCGCGCGCGGGTCAGCTCGACGAGCGGGTTAGCGGCCTGAAAATTCGCGTCGGTGACGATGAGTTGCGTGGCCTCGACCGGCTCGGACTTCAACCCGATCTCGCGAAGGCAGGCCGATACCAGATGGATGATCATTCGCTCCCCAAGCGAGGAGATAGCATCCAATGCGCGCGCCGACGCTTCTCCTAAAACGTTGACGGCATGGCACAGCGATTCGAACTCGGTCAGGTGCGCTTCGAGCACGGCCCGCACGCCCTCGCGTGCGGTTTCTGCCGACAGCAACGCATCGAGCGCGGCAAAGTGTTTGGTTCGCAGTTGCTGAGCAACCGATCTGAACGTCTCACGATCGCCCTGCGCGCCGAGCAGCAATGCATCGGTCACACCACTC
>JBOGUH010000566.1:0-3735 GCA_050695975.1 Anaerolineae bacterium | reverse complement strand
CGCCGAACGGCAGAGACGCGCGCGCAGGTCGTCCAAAGGAGGGTGGTCGGATAGGGCAATGGTGAACTCACATTGAGAGGCCAATGCGTTCACTAATCGTTCGACGTACAGCTCTGCCCCGCCGACTTCGCGGGCGGTCATGATCAGGAGGACGCGCATATCACTTACATGGGCTTGAGCGCGTAAGCTTCCAGCCCGACGTACAGATCATCCGCCGGATATCGCAAACGGCGCAGCGCGCCGGCCACGGCCGACGCCGCGCGATACGTCAGCGACGTCAGCGGCCACAGGGGTGTCCGGCGATCAGCGCCATCGCCGATGATGTGACGCAGTTGCCGAAGTTGCATCAGTGTGCGGGGCGATATCGCCAGCCGGCGAGTGCGCACGAACGCGACCTGGGCGAATCCGGCGCGGGCTAGCATATCCCTGAGCGTCGTTTCAACGAAATAGATGACGTGCGCGGGCGGTTTGAACTCGCTCCACCACTCCGGCTTGCGTTGAGCGTGCCAGTGACCGGTGTTCGGCGTCGAGAGCGCAAGCATGCCGCCCGGCCTCAGCCAGCCGTACACGTGCCGCAGCGTAGTCAACGGGTCAGTCAAGTGCTCGATCACTTCCCACAGCGTAATTGCGGTGAACGAACCGGCGGCAAATGCGTTCGGGTCAAAGGTATCTTGAATGTCCACTCCGAGGAGTTGACGCGCGTGAGATGCCATTTCGTGAGACAGCTCGATGCCATGCACGCTCCAGCCGCGTGGCTGGGCGACCGACAAGAAGGAGCCGGCCGCGCAGCCGATGTCCAGAATCCTGCGCTCGGGATCAACGGCCAAGCGGCTGACCTCGCGCTCGATCTGGCTCAAGCGGCGCAGCGAGTCGTGTTCGATCGAGGCGCGCTGCCGAAGGTAGTTGCCCGTATACCCCCGGTCGCTGCCTTCGAAGTAGTCGGGTGAGTTATAGAAGGCGGTCAGTTCATCGGCAGTGGGCATGTCGAGCAGATGCAGCAAGCCGCAACGCCGGCACTGCACGATGTCGTAGCTCCGTTCGTTGACACGTTTCTGGACATGCAGCTGGTTGTCGTGACTGGCACAGTTCGGACAAGCCGAATGGCTCGAATGGGTGCGGGCGATGCGTTGGTTCATGGGATGACGCGGATGTGCAAGAGCATTTGCCTGACGCGGCTTGACCACGTGTGATCGCGCAGGACGCGCTGCCGGCTAGCCTCGGCGACGCTCTGGCGTTCCTCGTCGTGAGCGAGGTAGTCATTGATCTTGTCCAGCATTTCTTCCTTATTGTCGAAACACACGATCTCTCGATCGATGTCGAAGAACTGTTCGACGCTGGGCACACGCTGCAAGAGTTGGAAGACGCCGCACGCCGCCAGTTCGAATGCGCGCACGTTCAGGCCACGATCCAGTTCACCGGGCTGGTGATCCACGTGAAAATTTAGACCGATTTTGGCCGCGCACAGCGCCTTGACCTGCTCGTCGCCCCAGATTTGCCCCTGCCAGCATGTCAAAATCGGGCTGCCGATGAAGTGTTCGCGGTAGCCCCCCCACACTTTCATGCGAACGCCGTGTTCGATAGCGTACTCGATCATCTCGCGCCGGGCTGTGTGGAAACGGCTGCTCAATCCGCCGATAAAACAGACGTCCGATTGATAGCGCTCGCGCTCGGACGCAGTCAATCGAATGGGACGATGCACCTGCGGATCGATGCCGATCGGCGCGTACTCGATGCGGCCTGCTGCGCCGGCGGCGCGCAAGCCATCGGTTAGGTTCGCCGGCTGAAAGATCAAATCGAAGTAGGGCAGGGTGACACGGTCGCGTTCCATCATCGTCGCTGCGGGCAAGCCGCACCACAGCGCCAGCCGGTGTCCGCGCTGCTTCAACGTTCGCAGCGTCGATTGCCAGACGCTGCTGCCCAACAAGAAGAAAGCGACGTCTGGCTTGAATACCTCAATTCGATGGATGAGATTCCGCTGGAGCAGCCAGGGGTCGAATTTTGTGATCCATAATGCGCCGCGCGCCAGCCCGGCTAAGGGTGGGGGCAAATAGGAGCGGCGTGTTTGTGGCAACAGGAAACTGCTGCGCATGTCGACGACGACTTGGCAGCCGAGCTGCTCGAACTCGCGCTTCCACGAGAACAGCGTATGCTGCGTGCGTAACAGGTGATCGACGAAGCGACCTCCCTGCGCGCGCCAAGTCGCGTAAGCCGATTCGTAGTAGCCGCGATCGACTTTGTAGTAAAAGTAAATCTTCATCGCTCGATGGTCCGCAGCCACACCTCGGCGGCCGCCCAACGCCAGGCGGCTGCGCCGATGGCCGAGTTGTTCGGAAAGTCGTCACGGTTGATCGTCGAGCGAACGACGGTGACATCCAGCACGCTTGCTGTTCGCGGCGTGTCGTGGAACAGATCGATCAGCAGCGGCTGCAAGGCGCGCAGCCAGGCGCGTTCGGGTGTGACGAAGCCTTTCTTGTCGCGTCGCCAGCAGATCGCCTCCGGCAGGCTGCCGCTCACCGCCCGGCGCAAAGCGTATTTCGACCAGCCGGCGTGGATGCGATATGCCGCCGGCAGTTGGCCGATGTGTTCTGCGAGGCGCACATCTAGAAACGGCGTGCGCGCTTCGACGGAGAAGGCCATGGAGTTGCGATCTTCCGATCGCAGCAGGCGCGGCAGGTTGTGAATCGACAGTGCGTATAGGTGGCGCGGCAGGTTCGTGCGACTGTTCGAATCAAACGCGCGTTGATGGCGCGCAATGGCTGCCTTGGCGGCGCCCCGACGCAATCCCAGCATCCTATCGCGGCGCAGCATCTGCGCCTGGCTGTGTAGTCCGGCCGGCAGTTGGTTGGCCACGACGCGCAGCAGCACGTCGCGCCAGGGCCGGCTGCCGACGTTCGTCATCGCGCGAATTTCCCAGACGAAGCGGCCGATCTGTCCGGCTCGCGCGATTTGCGACAGGTACACGTCGAACGGCAGATACCCGCCCAACTGCTCGTCGGCGCCTTGACCATCCAGTGTCACAATCACGCCCTGCTGGCGCGCCAGCCGCATCACGCACCATTGAGCGTACATCGACGTGGTGACCGGCGGCTCGTCGTGATGCCAGATGAATCGGTCGAGATCGGCGCGCAGCGACTCGGCCGTGGGAAAGGTTTGATGCCATTCGGCGCCGGTCACGTCCACAACCCTCTGCGCGAACGCGCGCTCGTCGCTGGCCGCATCGTCGTAACACGCGGTGAAGGTCTTCTGGTGATCGCCCACCAGCGCGCGTGGGATATTGTGCTCGTGCTGCATCAGGTCGTTGGCGATACGCACAATCGCCGATGAATCCAATCCGCCCGACAGGCAGGTGCCAACCGGCACATCGGATCGAAGGCGCAGCCGCACGGCATCGATCAGCAGCTCGCGCAAGCGTTGAATCGGGGCATCGTCTGGTTGAGCCGGGCCTAGATCGGTGTTGCACGGCAGCGACCAGTAGCGCCGAATCTGGAAATCGCTGGCAGTGACGATTAGGTTGTGGCCGCCCGGCAGTTGCTGGATGCCCTCGAACAGGGTCTCATCCAGCTGGCTGGCTTCGTAACCCGCCAGGAAGTCGATCAGCAGCGTCGGATTGGGCCGGGCTTGAACGAGACCGCTGGCCCAGAGGGCTTTCGGCTCAGACGCAAACGCGAACCGATCTCGAGTGTAAATATAGTAAAACGGCTTGACGCCAAATCGGTCGCGCGAGCAGAACAGGCG
>JBOGUH010000565.1:0-1868 GCA_050695975.1 Anaerolineae bacterium | reverse complement strand
GAACTCGAGGATCCTTATAAGCCAGGTAGAGGGCGTACGTCTCCGTTTTGAGCTGTCTCGCTCGTTGCTTCCATGCCTCGACGACCTGATTTCGCCTTATCACCCGTCACCTCTCCATCCCCGAAGGGTCAATCGACAAGTAGCGCTCGATCGGCACCGCGAGCGGCGTCAGCACGTAGCCCTTGATGTGCGGCTTTACCAGGATGAAGCTCAGACCGTGATCGAGGAAGATGCCCGCCGCATCCTCGACGATGATTTGCTCCGCCTGCTGATACATCTGGATGCGCTTGTCCACATTGCGCTCGACGCGGGCCGCTTCGAGCAGCGCATCCAGATCGGGATTGGCATAGTGGCCAAGGTTCTGCTGCGCCTGGGAGTGAAAGAGCGCGTCGGCGAAGTTCTCCGGGTCGGGATAATCGGCGCACCAGCCGTAGGAGAACAACTGGCCGTGATTGCCATCGTGCAGTTCGTCGAAATATACATTCGGCTCGAGGTTCTCGACCCGGATCGTCACGCCGAGATGTGTCCTCCACATCTGGGCCAGCGCCGCCACATCGGAGTTCACGTCGCTGCCGAAGCCGCTGCTGTTGAACACGATCGGCGGCAGGGCGGCGGCGCTGCCATAGGTTGATTCAGACAATCGCTGCCGGGCCAGTTCCGGATCAAATTCCAGACCATTCAGATTGAGGTTGTGACCGGGCAGGGCCGGCGGATACACGCCGTGCGCCGGGAGGCTGACGCCGCGCAGCGCAACGTCGATGTAGCGCTGCTTGTCGACGGCCAGCGCGAACGCCTGGCGCACTCTGGGATCGTCAAACGGCGGCTGATCGACGTCGAAAGTGACGAACGAGGTGCACAGGCTAACCCCTTCGCGCAGGTCGGCGTTCAGCGGCTCTTGCGGATCGCGCAAGCGGTCAGCATCGTGCGCGCCGGCGCCCGTGATGTCGATGTCGCCCGTCTCGTACAGGCGGAGGCCAACGCCGGCGAAGAGCTGCGAGACGATAAAGCGGATCGACGGCGGGCCGAGATAGAAGTCTTCGTTGCGTTCGTATACCTGCAGCTTGAATCGATCCCAACGGATCAACTTATACGGGCCTGTCCCATTGGGCGTTCGATACCATTCGGTACCCGACTCGACGTTGGCGCGATCCACGACGGCGGCAGTGCCGAAGGCCAACTTCATCAGGAAGTAGGGCTTGGGCGCGTCAATCGTGACTTGCAGCGTGTGATCGTCGATCGCTTTCAAGCCGCCGATGTGATCGGCCTTGCCGTCGCGCTTCTCTTTCACGCCGACGATATCGCCCAGGTAGGTAAGCACCGTATCGGAATCGGTTGCCGGATCGGCAGCGCGCTCCCACGAGTAGATCACATCCTGCGCGGTGACCGGGCGGCCGTCGTGGAAGAGCGCGTTGCGGCGCAGATGAAAGGTGTAGACGGCGCCGTCGTCACCGATATCCCATGACTCGGTCAGATCGGGCACGATCTCCAGCTGCGGATTGAACGAGACCAGCCCGCTGAAGACGAGTGGGTTGCCGCCGCCGGTGGCCGGATCGTAGGCGCGCGGGTTGCTGGACTCGCCGCCCAGTTGGAACAACGCTTCATTGCGCGGGACGCCGTGCAGCCGGGGCGCTTCGAGGCGGATGCTGGCGATGATGGCGTCGAGCGCCGGCCGCTCGCGCTCAAGGTCACCGGGCTGCCCGTAGGCCTGTAGCGTGAACAGCCGCCCGGCGCGCGCGGTGGACGCCACCACGGCGCGCATTGGCGTGCCATCTTCGTACTCGGCTGAATACCCACCGACCCAAGCCTCGCGACCGTCGGCCAGCGTGATCGCTTTGTCGTCCACAACCTCCACGTTGACGACGTTAGAC
>JBOGUH010000564.1:0-4169 GCA_050695975.1 Anaerolineae bacterium | reverse complement strand
AGCGTCACCGAAGCGAGCAGGTGCCCGCTCTCGCCGGACAGCCATTCAAGTTTGACCAGACCGAGGCGTTCAAGTGATTGCAGTTGTTCGTTAGCGATCTGGCGCGGGACGGGATCGATCTGGCTGTGGTAGCCGGGGAGGGATGCGCTGGAGAGCATGTAGCGGATAGATCGTATGGGGGTGTGGGAGTGTGGGTGACGGCGCTCGTAGGTGTCGAGCAGGGCGTGCAGGATGGCGGCGACGTCGGGGGAGGGAGTGAAGTTGAGTTGTTCCATCGGATAAAGACAGATCCGCGAATAACGCGAATGTACGCTAATGATTTTCGCGCCGACGTGCGTTATTCGCGGATCTCTATCTCCCTCAGCATTTCGGCCTTGTCGATCTCGATCACGAACGAGTGGTTGTTCTTGCGCACGACGGTGCGGACGGCATCGACGTGTGGGAGGAGCGCGCCGGACTTGTCAGGCGGGGTGGCGAGCAGCACTTGCAGGCCGGCCTCGCACATGAACTGCAACGCGCTGGCCGTGCGGGCCGTGTCCATCTTGCTAAACGCTTCGTCGAACAGCGCCAGCCGGATCGTGTCCGAGGCGCGCGGCTGGTTGAGGCGATACGCCTGCGCGAACGAAGCGGCCATCGCCACGTAGAACGGTGTGGTCGTCTCACCGCCGGACTTCTTGGCGTTGATCTGGCTGAGCAGCGCGCGGTCGCCGTTGGGATAGTGGATGCGGATGTCGTATTGCAGGTAGTTGCGATAGTCCTGCAACTCGCGCAACTCGATCGGCGCTTCGCCCTGCATGCCCTTGCTCAGCTGCTCAAACAACAGGTCCCAGCCCCGCTGGTGTTTCTGTCGAAAGTCCGACTCGAACAGCGAATCGCCCAGGATCGACTGGCTGTCCATCACCATGTCGTACACCTGCCGCAGCGACGGCTCCGGCTTGGTGATGAACTCGAAGCGCTCGCCGCCGAAGCGCAAATCCTTGAGCGTGTCGTTGAGGGCGTCCAATTGCTGGCGGGCTTCTTCGATCTGCTCGCGCAGGCGGTGGATGAAGTTCTCGACGAGTTCCTGCTCGGCCAGCGCGCGCTGCTCGGCGATGCGCGTTTCGTATTGCGGCAGCTCGGATTGCTCGAACTTGTCGCGCTCGCGCAGGTAGCGCACGGCGTCCTCGTCTTCATCGTAGCCAAAATCGTAGCGCAGGCTGTAGGCTTGCTTGGCTTCACGCAATCGGTCACGGCTTTTGACTTCCGCCGTCTGGTAATCGCCCTCGTAGCGCGTCGCGTTTTGCAAGACCGTCTCCAACGGCTGGCGTTCGCGCCGTCGCTCGTATTCCTTCGCGACTTCCTCTTGCATGTCGTCCGCAGATTCCTGTGATAGGAACTGCTGCGCGCTTTGCATCGCCGCGCCGATCGCCTTCTCCAGCGCGGGGATGCTCTCGCCTTCCAGCGTCTTGACCCGATTCTCCCAGCCGCCGATCTGCCGATCCGATTCGGCGACTTTCGACTGGATCGCTTCAGCTTCGGCCTTGCGACGCTCGACCTCGGCCCGCAGCGAATCGGCGGTGCGGGTGTCGAGCGCGGCGAGTTCGGCGCGCAGCGCGTCGAGTTGCGCGTTCAGCAGCGGGATGCGATCGAGATCGGGCAGCAGATGTTCGAGTTCGACGAAGCGGCGCACTTTGTCGCGGGTGAGCGCCAGGCGTTCGCGCCGGGCAGCCAATCGATCGTTCAGCGTCGCCCTCTCGTCGGCGATTTCTTTCAGGCGCGCTTCGAGTTGCTCGATGCGGCGGGGGATGGCACGCTCGCCGATGAACCAGCGCCGGTAGACGCGCGGGTCGAGGTGGCTGGTGCTAAAGTTGCGCCGCACGAAACACTCGCGGGCGACGGCGGTTCGATGATCGCGCATCGCTTCGAGCGAGTCGCACTTGACGTAGCCGCCCAGCACCAGCTCGACGAAAGCGCGCGCGGCAGGGTGATCGGTCTGCACTTCGGCGGCGAGCGGCGCCCTCACCCCCATCCTCTCTCCCTGAGGGAGAGGGGGCCGGGCGTGCCCTTCGGCTGCGCTCAGGACATGCTTGACGATGCGATCGGCGTCGATTAACCCGGCGCCGTGCAGATCGTCCTTGTGGCGGCGCTCGCGGTACAGGCGCATGGCGGCGTCGTAATGCGCGGGCGGCACGAGCAACGTGAAGCGGTTGTGTCCGAGCACGCCCTCGACGGCATCCTGCCAACTTTCGTCGGGGACTTGCAGCGTGGTGCACAGAAAGACGACCTCGTCCGCGCCCAGGCCCAACTCGGCGCGCAGCAGACGGCGCAATCGCGCGGAGCGGGGCGCTTCGGTTTCGTAACTCGCTTCGCGGTCGCCGGCACGCAGGCTGCGAATCTCACGCTGGATCTGTTCTGCCTCTTCGTGGGAGACACGCGACTGTTCGTTGAGCAGCGCTTCCTGTTGAGCGTACTCTTGTCCAAGAGATTCGAAGCCGGAAATGAGAGATTGGAGACTGCGAAGCGCCCGCGTGGGGTTGGCGACTGCGAAGCGCCCCCATGGGGTTGGGGCTTGCGAGATGAAGTCGTCCAGCGCAGGAAGAACAGGCCGGTTATCGGCATTCAGCAGATCGCGCAGGCGCTGGGCGTCTTTGACTTCGGCGGCGAGGATGTCGTTGACGCGAGCTTCACGCTGGCGCAGGCCGCGCAGTTCGGCGTCCAGCGCGGCGATCTTCTCACGTGACTCCTTCTCGCGGGTAGCAGTTACATCGGTTTGGAGCGCGATCTGCGCATCCAGCAGCGCGGCGTCCGCTCGCTTGCGCTGTTCAGTGAGATTGTCTCGCTGCAGGGCGGCGCGGCTGAGCGACAACCGGGTCTCGTCGCGTTCGAGGCGCCGCGCCTTGAGTTCAGACAGGTGCGTGTCGCCTTCGGCGCGACGGCGGATGTAGCCGTTGGTGACGCGCAGGCGGCGATGCTTCAAGCGCTCCCGGTCGAACTCTTCGATCTGGCTCAGCGCGGCGATACGCTCACGGATGTCGGCGGCCAGGCTCTCGAAGTGGCGCAGCGTTTCGAGTTGCGCCTGCAAGGTCTTCACGTCCACGAGGTTCTCATCGAGCAGATAGTTGTGGACGAAGGCGCGGATGTCGGTGAGCGGGCTGAAGGCCAGCCCTTTGACGACTTTGGCAACGAAGGATTCTTTGAGTTGGCCGAGCCGGTTGAGCAGGTGGAAGCGATAATCTTCGAGCCGCGTGAAGACCTGCGCCCGCCCGCCACGCGGCAGCGCGAAGTGCTCCAGGTGGCGCTTGAAGGCGCGGCTGTCAAACAACTGGCCGGGCGCTTTGAAGAACCAGTCGTCGTTGAGCGCGGCATTGTGGACGATGAAGTAGGCGACGTCGGGATTGCGGCCATCTTCGTAAGCGTCGATCACCGCGCCGTGGGCGAAGAACGTGCCGTCGGGGTTGCGGAATTCGAGCGCAACCACGCCGGTGACGTCGCCGCGCAGGAAGCGCTGCCCCTCGGTGCCGAGTTCGCCGCGCAGGTAACTGGCGAGCGTGCGCTTGCCGCCGCTGAGCGCGGCCTGGTTGAACTTCACGTCGCGCTGCCCGCCGACGAGCGCGAACTGCACCGCGTCGAGGACGGTCGACTTGCCCACGCCGTTGACGCCGATGAAGTAGGTGGTGCCCTGGCAGGAGATGGTGGTGTCTTCAAACAGGTGCCAATTGATCAGGCGGATGCGGGTGAGGAGTTTCATGGTTTGTATTCCGTATTCCGTAGCGCGTATTGCGTATCGTGTCGTATTTTAGAGCGCCGGAAGAGGGACGGTGGCGAGGAGATGTTCGACAGTATAGGCTTCGTAGACGGCAGTTTCCTCACCGATTCGGCGGCCACGGTATTCGGGAACAAGTTTGAGCAGTTGACGAATAAACGGAATATCCACCTATTCCTCCATCTCACTATCATCCTCAGTCTCCATCGCGCGATACTTCCGCAGCCAGGCCTCCATCTCGTCGGCGTTCTTCACCGGCAGGATCATTCGCACCGATCCGCGCAGGCGCAGGCGGGCGTCGGCGTTGCGCACGTCGATCGTTTTGCCGTCGAGCGTGTCGATCAGTCCCATCGCGCGCAGGCGGCGCAGCAGCGTCTCGTATTGGACGATGCCCAGGTCGCGCTCTCTGCCGGTGATCGTGCGGTAC
>JBOGUH010000563.1:0-3797 GCA_050695975.1 Anaerolineae bacterium | reverse complement strand
GATCCAGTTTGGCGTGGGCGGTTAGTCGTTCTTTCCCTGGTTCAGGTGCAGATCCGGGCGCCCGATTTAGGCAGTCCCGGAGGGCTATTCAGCGGCCATTCGGTGGCAAACGGGGTGGGTCAACTGGGACGCAGCGGAGTGCGTAAGTAATGCACCGTGCCTCTCTCACAGGGGTTTGTTGGACTCGACCTGCAAGCGCGCCTCGCGCGGCACGGCGGCAGGTGAACCATGCCATTGGTGCGGGTACGCCGCAGCCATCGGTCAGGGCGGTTGACAAATAGCGCGGTATCGGATACGATACCGCCATGAGCGTCCGGCAAATCGTCGTTGATTCAAACGTCCTCGTCTCTGCTCTACGCTCGCGACGGGGCGCGGCTTTCAAGTTGCTTATGCTGATTGACACTGGGAAATTCGAGAGCAACATCTCGGTTCCGCTGATTCTGGAGTACGAAGACGCCACCAAACGACTTATCGGCCATATCGCATTAACAGCCCGCGATATTGATAACATCATCGACTATATCTGCGCAGTTGCCCATCACAGGACGGTCTTCTACTTGTGGAGGCCTTTCTTGAGAGACCCCAAAGACGACATGGTGTTGGAACTGGCTGTCTCCGCCGCGTGTGATTTCATCGTCACGTACAACAAGCACGATTTTGAGGGCGCAGAACAGTTCGGCATACAAGTCGTAACGGCGCAAGAGTTCCTACGGGAAATCGGAGAGTTGCCATGAGTGCGATTAGCCTACGTCTACCTGATTCGCTTCACGATAGCGCGCGCGAACTGGCGAAGAAAGAGAACATTTCTATCAACCAGTTAATCATGCTGGCGCTGGCTGAGAAGGTGTCGGCCTTAATGGCCGAAGAGTATCTAGGCAAGCGCGCGAAACGAGCCGGCAAGCGAAAGTTCCAAAAGGCATTGGCGAAGGTCGCCAACGTTAGGCCAGAGGCGCACGACAGACTTTAGGCCATCGCGCCGCCCAAGTTGTGGTCGGCGGGGCGCGTGATGCGCATCCTGTTTGTCGTTCCCTACATGCCATCACTCATCCGCGTGCGGTCGTACAACCTGATCCGCGCGCTGGCCGCGCTCGGGCAGCCGGTTCATCTCGTCGCGCTCCAGCCGCCGGAAGACCGCCACGCATCGATCGACAACCTACGCGATTTTTGCGAACAGGTAGATGTGTTCCCGCTCTCGCGCGCGCGGACGGTGTGGAATGCGCTTGCGGCGCTGCCGACCACGCTCCCCCTGCAGGCGGCTTATTCGCATCATCCGCAGGCTGAGCGACACCTGCGCCGGTTGGCGAAGACCGGCCAGTTCGACGTGGCCCATATTGAGCACCTGCGCGGCGCAGTCCTGGCCGAGGCGCTGATCGGCATCCCGCGCGTGTTCGACTCGGTCGACTCGATCGCTTACCTCTTCGAACAAGCCAGCCGCCTGGCCCCGGGTTTCACCCAGCGGCTGATGGCGCGGATCGACCTCGGCCGCACTCGCTGCTTCGAAGCACACGCGCCGCTGCGGTTTGATTGCACCCTGGTCACGTCGCCGATCGACGCGCAGGCCATTCAGAGTCTCGCCGGTGACCGCCTGGACGGGCGAATTGCGCTCCTGCCGAACGGCGTTGATCTAAACTACTTTTCCCCATCGGGCACGGCCTCCGATCTGGCAACCGTCCTGTTCAGCGGCAAGATGAGCTATCATGCCAACGCGGCCGCGGCGCTCTACCTGGGTCACGAGATCATGCCGCGCGTCTGGCGACAACGCCCCGACGCAAAATTGATGATCGCCGGCAAAGACCCCGCACCTGCCCTCCGCGCCCTGAGCGCCGATCCGCGCGTCGTCGTCACCGGATTCGTCGACGACCTGCGCCCCACCTTCGCTCGCGCCACGCTTGCCGTAGCGCCGCTGGTGTATGGCGCCGGAACCCAGTACAAAGTCCTCGAAGCGATGGCCAGCGGCGTGCCGGTCGTCGCCACACGGCGCGGGATGGGCGGCCTGCAGGCGCGCCCTGGCCAGGATGTGCTCGTCGGCGAAAGCGCCGATCAATTTGCGCAGCACATCCTGAGCCTGATCGACGATCCGGCGCTGCGCCGGCGTATCGGGTCGGGCGGCCGGCAGTACGTCGAGCGCCATCACAGCTGGACCGGGATCGCGCGGGACCTCATCGATATATATCAAGGTGTGGCGGCACATGGCGCAATCCTTTAACAACTTTCCCCCTCCGTTGATACATCTCTCTAACACATCCACTACTGGCGTCTAACCTTTCGCCGCTATCCTCACCGACAGGCAGAAGAGGCATGTCAGCTTCGACGTGTCCTCCCGTCAGTTCGTCTCGCTTGCTTGACACAGTTTGGCACACCCAACCGCGGGGACGCGGTTGGGGCGCATCGTTGACAGGCAAATGACCGGGTCGCATCGCGCCTCCCATCGCATATCGCGCCGCGCGTTCCTGATCGGCGGGGCCGGCGCAGCCGCCGCCCTCGGCGCATACACGGCTGCCGGGTGGATCGCAGAGGAGACTTACCAGCCACCGTCGATCGATTCGGCGGCGCCGTTCGATCTGAGCCGGCGCGGCGCGCCCACACAGCCGATCGCGATCCTGGTCGACCCAAACTCGGCGGACTCTTTCGGGCTTTACCTCGGCGAGGTCTTGCGCAGCGAAGGACTGAATGCGTTCCAGATCGAGAACCTGAGCCTGGTCGGCGCCGGCTACCTGAACGGCTTCCCGATCGTCCTGCTGCCGCCCGCGCGACTGTCGCCCGCTCAGGCGGTGGGCCTGGCCGGGTACGTGGCTCAGGGAGGGGCACTGATGGCGATGCGGCCCGACGCGGCCATCGCGCCGATCTTCGGTGTCCGGCCCGCCGAAGGCGCGACTCGCGGAGGCTATTTGGTGGCGCGCGACGGCGACCGCACACCGCTGCAAATCCACGCCGAAGCGGCGCACTACGCGTCCGACGGCGCAACGGTGATCGCCGAGCTGTACCGCGATCGATCCACGGCCACCGGCTTCCCGGCCATCACGCTGTTCGAGCAGGAGCGCGGACGCGCCGTGATGTTCGCTTATGACCTGGCCCATAACATCGCGTTGACGCGACAGGGCAACCCGGCTGCCGCGGACCAGGATCGCGACGGCGACGAAGGCAACCGCGCCAACGACCTGTTCGTCAACTGGCTCGACGTGGACAACATTCACATCCCACAGGCCGACCGGCAGGCGCGCCTGTTCGTGAAGTTGATCGACAACGTGCTGCGCGATCGCCTGCCGCTGCCGCGCGTGTGGTACTTCCCCGGCGCAGCACATGCAATGATCGTCCTCACCGGCGACGCGCATGCCACGCCGGCGGCATTCATCGAAGACACGCTTCAAACGGCCGAATCCTTCGGCGGGCGGGCCAGCGTCTATTACAGCCCGCCGGCGGATGACGGCGCGTTGAACCCGCTGCGTCGCCGGGTGGCGCGGCTGCCGCTGCTCGGCTGGCTCGCGCCGGATCGCGACGGGCGGCCGACTTCCGAAGTCGTCAAGGACTGGCGCGAGCGCGGTCATGAGTTCGGCGTGCATCCTTACGTCGAAGACGGCGTGGACGAGGGCACCGTGCGGTTCCTGCGCGCCTTCCACCGCGAGGGATATGACCACGCCTCTCCTACCGTGCGCACGCACCGCATCTTGTGGAACGGCTGGGTCTAAACCGCCCGTTTGCAGGCGATGCGCGGATTCCGCATGAACGTCGACTACTACCACGTCGGACGGGCTTTCCGCGCCGCCGACGGTTCTTGGCCGGCCGGCCACTTCATCGGC
>JBOGUH010000562.1:0-4234 GCA_050695975.1 Anaerolineae bacterium | reverse complement strand
GCTCAACCCCATGATCAAAGTCGTGAATCTGGTCTCCGTGATCATCGCGCCGATCGGGGTGCAGGTGACGGATCTCGGCGTCGTCGGGTGGGCCGTCGTCGTGCTGCTCGTGCTCGTGCTGGCCCGGTCGATCCTGGCGTCGAAGCGCGAGGCGCCGCCGATCAAAACCGAAATGGGACGACAGCCGGCCAGCGGGAGGTAGCACATGCTGATGGCCGATTCTTTTCAAAGTAGGAGTTACGCAGTTGAAGCCTGTCATTCCGAGCGCAGCGAGGAATCTCTGCGCCGGATGGAGAGATTCACCTGCACTCGCGTGCAACGCGGGTGTCACCGACCTGCCCCCTGAAAGGGGGTTCGCGGTTCGGACTGACGTGGCGTAAGCGAACTGTGTAAGTCCTACAAAGTATAATCGGCGCATGGCCACGGCTTACGTCTCTCATCCTCTCTACCTGGCGCACAACCAACCCGGCCACCTCGAATCGCCCGAACGATTAGAGCACATCGCTATGGCGCTGGATGCCAGCGGCATGCGACAGCGTATTCAGTTGCTGGAGCCACAGCCCATCTCGCTCGACCGGCTGAGCCGCGTGCACGCGCCGGGCTACCTTCACCGCATTGAGCAGATCGCCCGGCGCGGCGGCGGTGGACTGATGGGGCGGGGCGACGAAACGTACGTCGCTTCCGAATCGTACCGCGCGGCGCGGCTCGCCTCGGGTGGGCTGGTCACCGCCGTCGAAGCGGTGTTGCGTGGCGATTTCACAAATGCCTTCGCGCTGGTCCGTCCGCCGGGCCACCACGCCTTCCGCGATCACGGTGAGGGCTTTTGCCTGATCAACAACGTCGCCATCGCCGCCGCGACGACGCGCCATGATCTCGACATCGATCGCGTGCTGATCGTCGATTTCGACGTGCATCACGGCAATGGCACCCAGGCGATTTTCTACGACGATCCGTCGGTGCTGTTCTTCTCGACCCAGCAGTGGGGCATCTATCCGGGCACGGGCCACTGGAGCGAAATCGGCCGAGGCGCAGGCGCCGGTTACACCGTGAACGTGCCGCTGATCGCCGGCTGGGGCGATGCGATGCTCGCCCGCATCTTCGACGATCTGCTCACGCCGATTGCGCGCCGATTCAAGCCGCAGTTGATCTTGGTCTCGGCCGGCTATGATCCGCACTGGACTGATCGGCTGGGTTCGCTGACCGTCAGCGATCTGGGCTTTTTCAACCTTGCACGCAAGCTGGTTGCGCTCAGTGACGAATTATGCGCCGGGCGGTTGGTGCTCACGCTCGAAGGCGGGTACGGATTGGCAGGGCAGGCCTACGGCGTGGTCGCCACGTTCGCCGCGCTGCTGGGCGACGAATCATTTGTCGATCCGCTGGGGCCATCCCCACGCCCTGAACGTCCGGTTGCCGAGAAGTATCTGGATCAGTTGCGCGTGTTACATGGATTGCCCTGAGCCTTGCCCTGCGAGGTCCCCGACCGAAGCCTGCCCTGAGCGCAGCCGAAGGGGGAGTGGGAAGCGAAGCCTGCCCTGCGAAGTCCCCGACCGAAGAGCCTGTCCTGAGCTTGCCGAAGGAGAGTGGGGAGCAGAGCCGAAGGGTCGATGGGGCAGCCGATTTCGCGCCCTTTGGAGGCGTGGTTTCAACCGCCGCCTGCGCTTGCATCGCCCCGTGACTTATGCTAATCTTATGTTTGATGACCCTGCTGTAATAGTGCTCTCATAGGATCGACCGATGGCCGAGATTGCTCTACGAGACTACCTCGCCGAGATCGAAACGCTCATCGAAGGCAGCTCTTACGATGAAGCGATGGCTTGCTGCCGTCATATCCTTGAGCAGCATCCCAAGTACCTGGAGGCATACCGCCTGCTGGGGAAAGCTGCGCTCGAGAAGGAAGACGATCGCGCTGCGCTTGATGTGTTTCAGCGCGTGCTCAGCGTCGATCCCGAAGACTTTGTCGCGCGGGTTGGCCTGAGCATCGTGTACGATCGGCAGGGCGCGCTCGATGATGCGCTGTGGCAAATGGAACGCGGCTTCGAGTTGATGCCCAGCAACGATGTGATTCAGAGCGAGCTTCGGCGGCTGTATGGCCGGCGCGACGGCGTCTCGCCGGAGCGCATCGCGCTCACGCGAGGCGCGCTCGCCCGCATGTACGCTCAGGGCGATTTGTACGCCGAGGCCATCGCCGAGCTGCGCGCCCTGCTCAAGGAATCCCCCGATCGTGTCGATCTGCAAGTCCTGCTCGCCGAAGTTCTGTGGCGCGACGATCAGCGCAACGAAGCGGCGTCGGCTGCCGAGCGCGTCCTCGATCAGCTGCCGTATTGTCTCAACGCGAACCTGGTGCTTGGCGAAATCTGGTTGAACAGTGGCTTCTCGGAAGACGGCGAGATGCTCCTGCGTCGCGCGCAGGCGGTCGACCCCGATAATTTGCGCGCCAGTACCTTGCTCGGCGCGGCCTCACCCCTCAGCCAGCAGACCACCAGCGTAAACCGGCTCGAATACCACGCCCCGCCAGGAGCCGGCGTAGAGGCCGAACCCGCCGCCGATCGGGTGCCCGACTGGCTCGCCGGTCTGGCCGGTATCTCGCTCGATCAGCCTGAATCAGCCGGGCTGCCGGGGCTTCCGGCTCCGCCGCCAGCGCCTCCCATCGAGCTGCGCCCCGCCGGCGAGGTGGAGCTGCCCGATTGGCTGCGGGGTATCTCGGAGGCTGCACCCGAGCTCATGTCGGAACCGGGCGGCGCAGCCATCGATGAATCGCCGGATTGGATGAGTGGGTTCATCGAATCTCCCGCCGAATCGACCGACATGGATTGGCTGTCGCAGATCGAGCAACCCACACTCGAACAGGAAGCCGAGGCGCCGGATTGGCTGGCCGACCTCGGCGTGGTGTCTGCCGAGCCGGCCCAACTTGAAGCGCCGCCTGCTCTTGAGCAGACCGACATGCCCGATTGGCTGCAAGCGCTTCGCCCGCAGGCGCCTGAACCTGTCGCTCCGCCCGTCGAATTGCCCGAAGTGGAAGAATCGGGGATCCCGGAGTGGATGGCGGACGTTCAGGAGACCCCCGCTGCGGATCAGGCGTTCGACTTTCTGCAAAGTCTGGCTCAAAGTGCGCCGGTCGAGCCTGCCGAGCCGGTCGCTGCTCCCTGGCAGGCTCACGCCGCGCCGCCTTCGGGGATCGCAGAAGAGCCGCGTGTGGAGCAACCAGCCGAGATGCCGTCGCCGCCGGAGCCGGTCATGCAGGAACCGCTCGAACCGGCCGCACTGCCCAGCGCCGACGAAGCGCTGGCTTTCCTGGAGAGTCTGACTGCCGGCAAAGAGGATGTGCTGCGCGCGCAAGCCGAACGCGAAGGCGAAGCGCGCCTGCAAGCGATCATAGGCGCCAGACCGGGCACGCTGCCGCTGCGACCGAAGCCGGCCGAACAGGTTCCAGAACCTCCGGGCGCGCCCGAGCCTGCCCCGGCGCCGATGGTGCTCGATGAGCTGCTCAGCCCTGAGGATGCGTTGGCCCTGCTTCAGAGCTTTGCCGCCGGTAAAGAAGACGAACTGCGCGCGCAAGCCGAACGCGAAGGCGAAGAGCGCATGGAAGCGATCATGGGCGGCAAGCCGGGCACCTCGCCGCTGCGACCGAAACCGGCCGAACAGGCTCCAGAACCTCCGGGCGTGCCCGAGCCTGCCCTGGCGCCCCAGGCAGAACTTGCAGAAGAACCGGCCTCCCCATGGGGGACGGTGGAGACCGCCGTCGAGCCGGCAGCAGCCGAGGAAGTGGAAGCGCCCAGTCCTGTCGATTACTGGCTCCAGATCGCCGACGACCAGGACGAAGAGCGGATGGCGGCCGACTACTTCGAGCGCGCATTGCAGCCGCAGCCTCCTGCGCCCAAAGCCGAGCCGGCGCCGGAACAGGTGGCGGCTCCGGTCGTGCCGCCCATCGGCGCCGAAGAGTTCCAGTCACGCCTACACATCGACCCGGACGATCACGAAGCGAAGTTGGGCCTGGCCCGTGTGTGGTGGGCATCGGGCGACCGAGATCAATCGTTGCCGTTATATCAGCAGCTCGTCGACGACGAGACGTTCCTGGCCGAAGTGGCCGCCGATCTGCAGCGCAACCTCGAGACGGTCGCGCATCCCGACTGGTATCGGGCTTTGGGTGACGTGCACATGAAACTCGGCAATCTGGCCCGCGCGCTCGACGCCTATCGGGAAGCGCTCGCCCGTTTGTAAAGGATGCCATACTGAG
>JBOGUH010000561.1:0-3054 GCA_050695975.1 Anaerolineae bacterium | reverse complement strand
TGCATCAACACGGCCGGTTCGTCATCGGCGATGGACGCGGCGGCTTCAGGCCGCATCGAGCGGCCAAAGGCTGACTGAAACAGCAGGCGCGCTTCGTCGGCATGCGGCCCGGCAACCACTGCCGATCGCGCCAGGCCGGCGTCGAGGAGCGAGCGCATCACCCGATCGAGCTGCGGATTGGGTGGCGCATCGATGCGATAGGTGACGAGGAGGAGGATTCGAGATGTGGAAACTGCCTGCGCCAGCGCATCGAACACATCCAGACTACCCGCGTCGGCGCGATGGACGTGGTCAAGGATGATCATCAGCGGTTTCCGCGCGGATAACCTTGCGAAGAAATCGGTTACGGTAGAGGTCCAGGTGGAGCGATCCGCTTCGCATGTTTCGGATGGATTCTTGAGAGCGGCAGTGAATTTGGCGGGGAGGGTCGAGGCAGCCGAACGCGCATCGGGGCGAGCCAACGCGGCGCGCAGCAGATCGCGCACAAGCCCGAAGGGGCGGTTGGGATCGAACGCCTTGACTTCAATCGTATCGATGCGTCGATCGGCAAATGCGCGCGGCCCGTGCAGCGCGACGAAGAGAGTCTGCCCGCGACCTTCGCGTGTCAGCGCCAGAGCGCCTTCGAGCACACCGCGCTCCAATACCCGGAAATCGCGCCACGCATCAGCGCCGCGCCGGACAAAGGCCAATGCGCTTCTGCGCCTGTCCCCACTCCATTCTGCCGGGGGTTTCGCAAGACGCGGTTCTCCGCTCTTTTCGGTCAGGCGTTTTGCCGGATGCGCAACCTGGTTCAGTGCCAGTCGATCTAAACTCATTGTGTTCCTCCACGTGTTGTGCGGCTGGCCGTTTGGCTACTGCCAGTTTAGATAGAGCGCGTGAATAGAGTATGAGGAATAGATTAACGCTGCCGAACAGGCACACCCCGCAAATCCTACGCTTGACTGACGATGCAATCCGGCCGAATCGTTTGTACGACACTCAGGTTGACTTAAGTAAATGTCTTGGCGCAGGAGACAAAACTTCCTATTCCATACGTCAAAACCGCCAAAATTGTTCCACATAGACAGCGTGATGGCGGGCATATAAGAAGATAGTACTGTTCTGGTAATTGCGCGCAAGCAGTTGAACCACGGAGACACGGAGTTCACGGAGATTCCAAAAGGCGTTTCTTCGTGCTCTGTGTGCCTCCGTGGTGAGAGATGAATAATCACCAGTGCTTCGGAAGCGAATATGGGAAGAACGGCTGATTTCGTCGCGCTGAAGGTTCGGGGCTCTGGGAGGGTTTGATGTTTACGGCGCAACAACAATCTGCACATACCCATCATACAACACGCCCGGGCCGAAGGTATCGGGCCGGCCATCGCCGTTGGCATCGCGCCCGTCGGTTAGCTCAACATCGCTGGTGACGCTGACCTGGACGGTGTGGCTGCCCGGATCGAGTGGGGGCAGCGCGTACAGCCAGCGCGCCCGCATACCCTCTTCGCCCGATTCAATCGATCCCCAGTATTGACCCGGATCGTCGAGCGACTTGCCGTCGATCGTGACGGTCATATCGACCGCCGAGAGAAATGCGTCGACGAGCGCCGCGTCGGTCGCGTTCCACACCCAGACGACGAGGGCAGGCTGACCGGCGCGCACGTCGCGCTGGCAGTTGCAGAAGGGATACGCGATCACGTCGCCGGTCGATGGCTTGCCGCGCACTGACAAATTGTCGAAAGCGCAGCGCGCCAGGGGCGGTAGACGGGCTTCACACGCGAAACCGATCTGACCCGATGTGTATGCGATCGATGCCTGCAATACTCGTTCGCCATTAAGCCAGGCTGTGACGACACCTTCAGATACGACGATCTTCCATCGATTGAGGGCGTCACCTTTCTGAATCGCATCCACAGCCTGATCGAGAACGATGGGCAGGTAACTCCCTTCGGCGCGATTGTATAGCGTGAGCAAACCATCGGCCGACGCGTACAGAAGGTAGCTGTTATCGAGGTCCTGCCAGCCGAACATCACGCCTGCTCGAGTGCCCTCCGATCCCTCCACGATGCGGCTCTCAACCTCAAGCTCGAAATCACCTGTGGCGAACGCCGGGTTCGGGTGGAACAAGGCGTAACCTGGATCTTGGTACGGGACGATCAACTGGAACTGCCCGTCTTCGATGACGGCAGATAACCCACCGGGGTAGCGCACGGCGCCCCACAGATTGCGATCGTCGTCGAAGGCATCGACGAGCGACACGTCGGTCGGCGAGAGCAACTCGGGCGCGCGGCAGACGCGGAAGTTGTCAAAGCGCGCATCCGTGCCGCCGGTCCCGAACGAGGCGGCCGTCAACCCAATGCGTGGCGCGGGCAGGTCGAGCGTGTCTGAAATCACAGCCAGCAGCACGCCGTTGCCATACACGGCGATCGCATCGCGCTTGTGGACGGCGCGCAGACGATTGACGTCGCTGCCGGTATTGAGCGACGGGGCGAAGGCCCAATCGCGGACGATGGTCGAGCCGGACTGCGTGCGCCGGGTCATGGCGAAGTTGCGCGCGTTGTCCACGACGAAGGCGTAGTAACTCGTCGTCGCCGCGTCGGCGCTGAGAATCAATCCGTAGTTGCCCGGCGACTCGGATGCGAAGTGGGCATCGACTTCGATCGCGTAGTCTGTAAAGTCTTGCCGCAGCGCGCGCGCCTCGAACTGGTTGCTGACCTTCATCAAGATGCGATACTCGCCATCGGTGTAGCTCCAGGCGGCGCTGTCGTTTTCGCCACGCGGAAAGCCGCTGGCGGAATTGCTGAAATCATCGAACAAGATCGGGACGCACGCGGTGTTCGACGCCGAAGAGACAGTTGGGGTCGGCCCGGCCGGCGTGAGCGTCGTCGGAGTGCCGGGCGTGACGACGACGATGTTTGCGCCGATGGTGACCTTGACGGACGGATCGCGCGGGACAGGCCGGTTTCCGATCAGGATAGCCAGGACACCGGCCAGCGCGACGAACCCCAGACTCGCGAGCAGGACGATGCGGGGCGGGCGCGGCAGCCGGATCGGCGCGCGGGAAACGACGCTGGGACG
>JBOGUH010000560.1:0-5902 GCA_050695975.1 Anaerolineae bacterium | reverse complement strand
TCTACGACGTTGCGCGTCTTGGGATAAACGACCCATACCAGGCGCGTCCCGGCGCTCAAAATTCTAATTCTATTTGAGCCTCGAGGCAAGCCAGGTATTCAGCGATCATTCCCTGGCCCGACTGCGCGGCCTGAAACTCAGTCTCAGCGGCGTGCCGAGAAAGCTATAGGCTTTGCGGATTTGATTCTCCAGGTAGCGCTCGTACGAGAAGTGCACCAGTTTGGGATCGTTCACGTGGAACAGGAACGTCGGCGGATCGGCCCGCACCTGTGAGGCGTAATAAATCTTCAGCCGCTTGCCGGCCTTGCTCGGCGGCGCCTGCCGATCGACCGCCTCGCGCACGATGCGGTTGAGTTCGCCGGTCGGGATGCGCACCAGGCGCTCCTCCTGCACGCGCAGCGCCAGCGGCAGCACCTGATCGACGCCGAAGCCCGTCTTGGCCGAAATGAAGATCGCCGGCACGTAGTCCAGAAAGTTCAGCGCGGCACGCAATGACTGTCCGAATTCCTTCTCCTTTTGAGTCGACTTATTGTCCTTGCCGGGTCGCGCCCCAATCCGCTCATTCGAGCGATCCGCTGTTATCACGTCCCACTTATTCACCACCAACACCACGCTCTTGCTCTCTTCGAGGATGAATCCGGCGATGTGCGCGTCCTGCGCGGTAACGCCTTCTACTGCATCGATCAGCAGCAGCGCCACGTCGCAGCGCTTGATCGCCCGCAGCGCGCGCAGCACGCTGAATTGCTCCACACCCGGATCGATGTGTCCCCGGCGGCGAATGCCCGCCGTGTCGATCAGCGTGACAGCCAGTTTGTGCGAGGCGTCTCTCGAAGATCCCCGTAGCGCAGCGGAGGGGACAGATGCCGACTCCACTTCGAGCCGTGTATCGATCGCATCGCGGGTGGTGCCGGGCACCGGGCTGACGATGACGCGCTCTTCGCCCAGCAGCGCGTTGAGCAGGCTGCTCTTGCCGACGTTCGGCCGCCCGACGATAGCGATCTTGATCAACTCTTCTTCCTCGGCCTCCTGCGGCGGGAACGATTCGACCAGCGCATCGAGCAGATCGCCGGTGCCGATGGCGTGAATCGCCGAAACCGGGTATACCTCACCAAGCCCCAGCTCGAAGAACTCGACGGCCGCTCGGCGGCGTTCCTCGGTCTCAGCCTTGTTGGCTACGACGAAGACCGGCGGGATCATCCTGCCGTCCTCCGCGCGCTGATGGCGGCGCACGCGAAGCGTGTCGGCCACTTCCCGATCGGCCGCAGTGATGCCCGCCTCGGCATCGACGATGAACAAGATCGCATCGGCTTCGGCGACGGCGATCTCGGCCTGGCGGCGGACCTGGGGCAGGAATTCGGCGGAGGAGACGGCCAACGGCGTATGCGCGCCTGCCCTCGCGCGTTCTTCGCGGGGGTCGAGCGGCCTATCGCCGCGTTGGAGCCGTGCCGGCAGCGCCTCGATGCCGCCGGTGTCGACCACGGTGAAGACTCGGCCGTTCCATTCTGAATCGGCCTGCAGGCGATCGCGTGTCGTGCCAGGCACGTCGTCGACGACCGCCAGGCGCTCGCCAATCAGGCGGTTAAACAAAGTCGATTTGCCGACGTTCGGCCGGCCCACGATGGCGACGAGAGGTTTATTCATAGGCTACCAAAGGCGGAAGGCTGAGGGATGAAGAATGAATTCACGCGAAGCGCAGGAACGCACTTTAGTGTTTCGCCTTCATCCCTCATCCTTTGCTGTCAAGGTCTTGGGGTCGGCCTTGGTGTTGGCGACGGCGTGGGCGTTCCGCGCGGCGCGCGTTCGATCGTCACCTGCACGCTGGCCGGCAGGATGCTCTGGGCCGCGATGCCCGCCGGCGTTTCGACGCGCGGTTCGACCTGGTGCGTGCCCAAACCCAAACCCGACAGGTCGAGAATCACCCGCACGTCCGTCTCGAGATCGATCGTGTCGAGCACAGGCAGCGCGCCGACGAGTATCACATTCACCGATTCGGGCGAGAGGCGCGCGGCGAGTCCGGCCCGCAGGCCGACCGTGCTTGCCGGGATGGGCACCGTCAGGCTGCCCACGATCGGCTCGATCTTGACGCGGACGCGCACGGTTTGTTGGCGGTACGGGGCCACGTTGGGCGGGAGGTCGAGCGAGGCGTCCTTCTCGAAGTCGGCCTGCGCGCCGGTGATGTCGATCGGCTCAGTCGCGGCAAACCCTTCCAGCGCCTCGAGCGTCACCGGCGAGCCGATCACGGTGACGCTCAAGGGGTTCACTTCCACACCGGCAAGGCGATAGCCCGAGGCCTGCGTGCCGGTCAATTCGATCTTGACGATCAGATCGCGGAACCCGGCGATCTGCTCGATTTCAACCGTCAGGCGGGCGCGCTCAGGCTCGAGTTTGACGTTGGGCACCATCTGCCCAGTCGCATCGAGGGGTTTTAGGGTGAGCGTCTGTGACAGCGACTCGCTCACACCTTGCACGCTGAACTCGCTCGAGGCACGCGTCACCTGACTCACCCATGAGGCTGGACCGGTGACTGTCACGCTAGCCGGCTGTGTCACGCTGCGGCCGAGCCGATAGGTCGGCGCCGGCTCGCCGATCAGGTTCACTTCGACCGGGACCGGGGCCGAGCTGCGCGGCTCGACCTTCACACTGATTGAGGCCGGCTCGACCCGCACGACGCGCACCCCGCGCGCAATCGAATCGGGCATGTCGACGCTGATCGGATAGTCCTCGCCCGGCGTCGTCGCGCTCAGGTCGACCGTGGCGCTGATGACCCTGGCGCTGAGCGTGGCCCAGGTTGCCTCGGGCGCGCTGAGCGTCACGTCGACCGCAGCTGCGCTGGCGTCGTACACGATAGTATCGGGCGGCTGATTGACGAATACGATCGGGATCGCCTGGAAGGCGTCTTCAACATTGGGGTTCGCTTCGCTGACGGCGACGACCCACACGACGACGGCGAGGAGGATCGAGAGCAGGATGTTGCCGATATTTTGCGCAAGCCAGCGGAATATCATCTCTCACATGAGCGTGTCAAGCGCCACTTGTCAGGTGTCACGTTTAGCGCAGGAACGCACTTTAGTGTTCGACGTTTGGAGGTCGGGCGGCTTCGCGTGATGTGCGCCGGCCGCCCGCAGCGCGCGGCAGCCATGACAGCCAGCGCGGGACGGCCACCTGCAGCTCGGCCTGATAGAACGTGCGCAGCACGTCTTCCAGCCGCCGCGCGTCGATGCGCCGGATCATCCGGCCATTGTGCGCGATGGACACGTAGCCGTGCTCTTCGGACACGACGACGGCGATCGCGTCGGCCGACTCGGTGATGCCGATCGCGGCGCGGTGGCGCAGCCCCATGCGCCGATCGCTCAAGAACGAGGAGGTGAGCGGCAGGATGCAGGCGGCGGCCAACACGCGATCCTCGCGGATGATCACCGCGCCGTCGTGCAGCATCGTGCCGGTATAGAAAATCGTCTGCAGCAGTTCTGCGGTGACTTCGGCATCCAGACGGACGCCGGTATCGGCGTACGATTGCAAGCCGGTCTCGCGCTCGAGAACGATCAACGCGCCGTGGCGCCGCTCGGCCAGGCGGGTCGCGGCCTGGGCCACCGCCACGATCACCGACTCGATCGTCATCGCGTCGCGCGGGGCTTGCCCGATGCGTGGACTGGCGCGGCCCAGTCGCTCCAGCGCGCGACGCAGTTCGGGCTGGAAAATGACAGGCACGGCGACCAGCAGCGCCAAAACGGCGCGGCTCAACAACCAGCCCAAAGCGGGGAAATTGAATGCGCTGCCCAGCAGTCCGACGATGACGACGAGGATGATCACACCGCGCAGGAGCTGATCGGCCTGCGTCCCGCGCACCAGTTGCAGCGCGCCGAAGAACACCAACGCGACCAGGCCGATGTCCAGCAGGCTGAGCCAGTCGAGGCGCTGGAGGATCGCCATCAGGTCCGCCACGTCACCCCCCGATCTGCGCGAGGAGCTGCTGGTACTCCGCGGCGTTGGGTGGGTTGAGCGCGATGATGGCGCGAACGGTGGCGACGGCCTCACGTTTCATGCCAGCGTTGATCTGGAGATCGCCGAGCGCATCGAGCTGCTGAATACCCTCGGCCACTTGCTTGTTCTCGATGTAGGCTTGAGCCAGCCGCGCCCGGAGCGTCATATCCGTCGGGCGCGCGCGGACTTGATCGTCGAGCACGGCGATGATCTTGTCGGTCTTGCCCGATGCCTTGTATGCGGCCAGCAGTTCGTCCACTTCGCGGATGGCGTGCGGGGTCTGATTGGTCTTGAAGTATAGATCGACCAGCGCCACTCGCGCGCGTTCGTCGTTGGGCGAGATCGACTTGATCTGTTCGTAAACCGGCAGCGCGTGGCGCCAGTCTACCCGTTGAACGTAGATGTCGCCGACCTTGTGCAGGACTTGTGACGTCCAGCTGCGCTGCGGCGATCCGCGCGGGGCCAGCTTCAGCGCATCCTGATACACGTCGCGGGCCTTGTCGTAGTCGGCCAGTTGATAATAGGCGTCGGCCAGCTGCAGGTACTGTTCGAGCGCGCGATCGATCTGGCCGTAAGACACCAGCAGATCGATGAGCTTGCTGCGCGCGATCACGTCCATCGGCGCCATCTTGAGGACGCGGTTGTAGATGCCGATAGCCTGGCGCGCTTCGCCGCGCGCGTTGTAGGTGTCGGCGACGGTGAGGTACTTGGCCAGGGCGGTCTCGGTGCGCCCGCTGCTCCACAGCGCTTCGGCCACGCGCAGGTGGAGCGGCAGGTAAGACGGCGCGTTCAAGATGGCGACGTGCGCCACTTCCATAGCAGAGTACAGTTTGTCTCGCTTCACGTATTCGGTAATCAACGCCATCGCCTCAAGCATCCCGGTGGCATTGGGCACCGCCAGCAGTTCGGCCAGGGTGATGGCCGGCCCGCCTTCGATCGTCAGCTGGTCGAGCCGCTTGCGGGCTTCGGAGACTTTATCCTCCCAGCCCTTGCTGTTCAGGAATTCGACCAGGGCATCCGCGAACTGGGTCGCCTGCTCCGATTCGCCCTTGGCCGCGTACGATTCGGCCAGGCTCTGATACACCTGGATGAGATCGTCGGCCTGCTCGCGCCGCACCGTTCCCAGATCGACGATCTTGAGGACTTCCAGGAAGTACGTCAGCGCCTCGTCGAGACGGCCCTTGGCGCGGCAGCATTCGCCCAGTGCGAACAGGCTGCCCAGCCGGTATTCGGGCACAGCGACAGCCCGCTGGAACTCCAGAATGGCCTCGTCAAAGTGAAGCGATTCCTGCAGCAGCAGGCCCAGGTTGAAGTTAGCGGCGGGCATCTCCACGCCTGCGCTCAGAATACGTTGGTAGGCGCTGATGGCGTTCTGCACGTCGCCGCGCGTCTGATAGTCGATGGCCTGGCCGATGAGCGCGTCGATCTCTGCCTTGCTCAGGGCATGCGTGACGCGCGCCGGCGCGGCTTCTTCAAAGAGCGAGCCGGCCAGGTCAGACAGCGCCTTCTCGCGCGCCATCTCGACCGGGCTGCCGCGCGCTTCCTCCTCGGACTCGGCCGGCAGATCCCACATCGACGTGTCGAGTTTGCGCGGCGGCGGCGGCGCGGCTGGCGGCTGACTGGCGCGCAGGAGTTCCATCGCAGCGAAGATGTCTGGATCGTTTGGATCGAGCGCGGAGGCCGCCTGCACTTGCTCGACCGCCTCCTGGAAGTGGCCGCTCCTCTGGTAAATGCGGGCGAGCGCCAGATACGCGCGGATGGCCAGCCTGGTCTTGCCCTGATGTTGATACACGCGGGCCAGGCGACGCTGAACGTCGGCGTTGTTGGGGTCGAGTCGCGCGGCGCGTACCCAGATGTCGACGGCGGCGTCGATGTCGCGCCGGCGCAGGCGCAGCTCGGCAATCGCCGCGTAGGCGCGCGC
>JBOGUH010000559.1:0-3624 GCA_050695975.1 Anaerolineae bacterium | reverse complement strand
TGCCCCGCATCAACGATTCGTTGATTCGATGCGCGAAGCGATTCGTTGACACCCTCTCACCTATTCCCGAAGGTATCCCACTGCTGGAAGCGGAGCGCATCGCCCGCGAGCGCGAGCCTGGCGATGGGTCGCCGCAGCGGACAGTGGTCGATCAGTTCGAGCCTGTGCTAAGATGATGGTAACCACAAGAAGAAAGGAGCCAACCATGGGCAAAACCATGGCCGACTTGTCAACAGAAGAATTCGAGGACATAGTTGAACGGACGATTGACAGACGCCTTGAGGTCTGGCTCACCCAATTGATGGATGCCTTGACCAGCTTGCCCGACGAAGATAGTGCAGAGTTGCAGCCCGAGTTTGCAGCTTCGCCCAGACGCGCTATTGCGCAAGCGCGTTCGGGAGAAGGCATCGACCTGAAAGCCTTTCGAGATCAGATCGCGCAATGACCGCCTTCAAAGTCATTCTGATGCCAGAGGCACAGGTCGATCTACGCCGCCTCCATCCGCCCCTTCGGACACGTATTCTGAGCAGATTGGAGTGGATGGGCGAAAACGCGGAATTATAAATGATGCAGACCGCCGATACGCTGTTCACTCTCATCCGCTCGCGCCGCTCGATCCGCCGCTATCGCGCCGACCCGATCCCGCGCGAAACAATCGATCGGCTCCTCGAAGCGGCGACCTGGGCACCTTCGGCGCACAATCGACAGCCGTGGCGCTTCGCCGTCGTCACCGCGCTGGAAGTTAAGCAGCGATTGGCCTCGGCGATGGGCGATCGCCTGCGCGCCGACCGGGCGCGCGACGGCGACCCGCCGGACGCGATCGAACGCGATGTGCAGCGATCGCGCGATCGTATTGTGAACGCACCGGCGGTCATCATTGCCTGCCTGTCGATGCGCGATATGGATCGCTATCCTGACGAGCGGCGCGCCTCGGCCGAGCGGATGATGGCGGTTCAGAGCGTTGCGATGGCCGTGCAGAATCTGCTGCTGATGGCGCACGCTTTGGCTATCGGCGCGTGCTGGATGTGCGCACCGTTGTTTTGCCAGGAGACTGTGCGCGAAGCGCTGCCTCTGCCGAAAGATTGGGAAGCACAGGCGTTAATCACGATCGGTGCGCCGGCAGACGAGGGCAAGCCGCGCGGACGAGAGGCTTCACACTCCAAGTCGGTTTATTATTTGGACACGGATGAACACTGATAAACACAGATCAATCAATGATTCTTTGAAAGGCAGTCTCTCATGGTACAAGCCCCAATAGACCTCAGATCAAATCAGTGTCAATCTGTGTTTATCTGTGTCCCAAAAATCTGATCTTTGGACCATCATCCCCGTCAAGCCGCTGCGCCGCGCCAAGAGCCGCCTCGCCCGCGCCTTGAAGGCCAATCAGCGCGCGGCGCTGGCCCGCTCGATGTTCGCCCGCACGCTCGACGTGCTGTCGTCCGTCGATCGCATCGCAGGCGCCGTCGTCGTCAGCAGCGACTTGACCGTGCAAGACATCGCCCGCGCCAAAAAGGCGATCCCGTTGGCCGAATCGGAATCGGGATTGAACGCGGCGGTGTCGCAGGCCTGTGAGTGGATCACCACGCGGGGCGCATCGGCGACGCTGATCGTTCCGGCCGACTTGCCACTCGTGACTGCGGCCGATATCGAATCCATGATCGACCTGGCGCTCGAACCGATCTGCGTCGTCATCGCGCCGGATCGGCGGGATGATGGCACGAACGCGCTGCTCCTCCGGCCGCCGCACGTCATCCGGCCGGCCTTTGGCCTATCCTCGTTCCAGGCGCACCGCGATCAAGCCGTCGCAAGCAGACTGCCGGTTCACGTCTACCGCTCGTTGACGATCGCGCTCGACATCGATCTGCCCGCCGACCTCGATCGCTACCACGAACTCGCGCCGCTGCTTGACGCCTTGCGGCATGTCGAGTAGCATAGACCCGTTTCCCCACCTAAACATCGAGGAGAGATGACATGGCTGGACGGGTTGCCCTTTACCTGCAGGATGCGCATCCGATCCGCCAGGGCATGGAGCTGGCACAGGTTGCCGAAAGCAAAGGCTTCGAGGCGGTGTGGCAGGCCGAGTCGCGCCTGGTACGCGATGCGATCGTCCCGATGGCCGCCTTCGCCGCGGTGACCAACCGGATCCAGATTGGCTCGGGCGTGATCAACAACTGGACGCGCAACATCGGCCTGCTCGCGGCGACTTTCCTGACGCTCGACGATCTGGGGCCGAACCGCATCTTGTGCGGCATCGGCGCGTGGTGGGATCCGCTGGCGCGGAACGTCGGCATCGAGCGGAAGAAGCCGCTCCAGGCGATGCGCGAGACGATCGAGGTGATGCGCCGCCTGCTGCGCATGGAGAATGTCACCTTCCACGGCGAGTTCCACCACGTCGACGGTATCGAGCTCGACGTGGTGCACGGCCGCCGCGAGCCGCGCCACGTGCCGATCTACATCGGCGCGACCGGTGACTTGATGATGGAGATGACCGGCGAGATCGCCGACGGCGTCGTCCTCAACTACTGCGTCCCACCGGAATACAACGACCACGCGCTCAAGCACCTCGAAATCGGTGCGACGCGGGCCGGCCGCCACCTCGACGACATCGACCGGCCGCAGCTGGTGGTATGCTCGGTCGACCGCGATCGCGAAAAAGCGCTGGACGGCGCGCGCGGCCTGCTGACGCAGTACCTGGCCCAACAGCCACACATCGCCAAGGCCAGTGGCGTGAGCGACGACGTGGTCAAGAAAATTCAGTCGATCTTGGGCTGGCCGGCCACGAAGGAACAGATCGATCGGGCCAAGCGATTCGTGCCCGACGAACTGATCCGGCGCATCACGGCCTCAGGCACGCCCGACGACGTTCGCGCCAAAGTCGACGAGTATCGCAAGCGCGGCTGCACCTGCCCGATCCTGTACCCGCTGGGCGACCCAGTGTTGATGATTGACACCTTCGCGCAGAGTTGAGTATGGCTCTGAACAAACAACCCAACTCACGCATGTGCTTCATCTGCGGTCTGCAGAATCCGATCGGCCTGCGAATGGCGCTCTACAACGATGCGGACAATCAACAGGTCGTCTCAACTGTCACGATACCGGCTCATTTCCAGGGCTATCCCGGGGTCGCCCACGGCGGGATCGTCGCCTCCTTGCTGGACGAGGTCGCCGGGCGCGCCCTGCTGCTGACCGGCAGCGACGAAGAACTGATGGTCACCATCAAACTCGATGTGAAGTATCGCCAGCCCACGCCGACGCTCACGCCGCTGAAGGTCATTGGCCGAGTTGAGTCGATTTCCGGCAATCGGGCCAAGACATACGGCGAAATTCGACTGCCGGATGGCACGGTCACCGCCGAGGCCAACTTGCTGCTGACCCGCCCGACCCGGGACTTTCGCGAGCAGTGGGTCGACGAGAAGCCATACTGGAAGGTGTATCCCGATGCCTGACGCCTGGATCAGGCCGATGGGTTGGGCGTGCCGCTCGAAGATGGGTAGGGCGAGAATGCCAACGAGGCGAAGCACACGCGAAAGAAAAGACTCTGAGTCCGCGTCCCCGTCCGCTTCGCGCGCCACCGCGAGGACGCCGGGGCCGAGCCAGAGTGGGGCGAGAACGCCAACGCAGGCG
>JBOGUH010000558.1:0-7646 GCA_050695975.1 Anaerolineae bacterium | reverse complement strand
GACTACATCGGCCCGCGTGGGCTGAAGTACGTGCCGATTGGCCAGCGCTGACGAAACCACACGGCGAGCGTGCCGATGGCCCGCCCGCTGGAGTTCCAAAACTTTGAGCGCTGAGCACGCGGCCAGGTCAAGGCCCGCTCTTCAGCATCAATGGCAGGTAGGGGGTGGCGATCGGAGCGCTGAACACGGTCACCGCGTCGTCGCCAAAACCTGCTGTGTAGAGGTGTAGGCTATCAGGACTGACGCTCACCGAGATAGCCATGTCGAGGCCATCGACGCCGCCCACGCCATCTTTCTTTGCCTCGACAAACGTCAGTGCCCCCGTCGTGCTGTTCCGGCTGAACACGACTACTGCGTCGTCATCGTAGCCGGCCACGTAGACGCGTCGGCCATCGGGGCTGATCGACACCGAGAAGGCGGTGTCGAGGCCATCCACACCGCCCACGCCATCCTTTTTGACTTCGATAAGCGTCAACTTCCCTGTTGTGCTGTTCCGGCTGAACACGACAACTGCGTCGTCAACAAGACTCGGCACATAGATATGCTTGCCCTCAGGGCTGACCGGCACCCCGTAGGCTCCGTCAAGACCGTCAACACCGCCGACGCCATCCTTTTTTACCTCGATAAACGTCAGTACACCCGTTGTCGCATCCCGGCTGAACACCGCCACCGCGTCATCGGTAAGACCCGCCACGTAGACGTGCTTACCATCAGGGCTGACAGTAACTGCATAAGCTCCACCGAGGCCATCAACGCCGCCCACGCCGTCCTTTTCTACCGCGACAAACGTCAGCACGCCCGTTGTCTCGTTCCGGCTGAACACCGCCACCGCGCTGTCATCAAAGCCGGCAACATAGACATGTTTACCGTCGGGGCTGACTGTCACCGCGTTAGCCCCGTCGAGGCCATCGACGCCGCCAACGCCATCCTTTTTCACCTCGACAAACGTCAACGCCCCTGTCGTCGTGTTCCGGCTGAGCAGCGCCACCGCATCGTCGCCTGAGCCCGTTACGTAGACGTGCCGGCCGTCCGGGCTGATTGCCGCCACAAAGACTCCTGAGAGGCCGTCCACGCCGCCGGCGCCATCCTTCTTTGCCTCGACGAACGTCAGTCTCCCTGTTGTCGTGTTCCGCTGAAACACAGCTACCGCGCTGTCGTAGAAGCCGGTAGCGTAGAGGTGCCGGCCATCAGGGCTGACGGTCACCGAGTTAGCCCCGTCAAGGCCATCCACGCCGCGGACACCATCTTTCTGAACCTGAACTTGAATGAGAGCGACTGCGCTCGCAGGCACGGCGACCAGGAGCAATAGCGTCGGCAGTGGCCACAGGTTTCGAGCAGGCCCCATCCAGAACAAGCGCATCGCGCTACCTCTCAGCTTGAACAATCCCCGACAGCGTTGAGCGTGCAGTCTGGGGTCTTGTTATAAGTCGCTGACAGCGGTCAAAAGTAATAGGCATGCCGTTCAGGAATGCAGACTTTTGTGCATAAAAAGCCCCAGCGCGAAGGCTGGGGCTGCTGAACGCAATCGGGCTTACGCCGGTCTTCGCACGACGAGGACAACTTTGCCCTGCACCTCGACGTCGGCCGGATCGGAGTAGATCGGCTTCATCGTCGGGTTCTCCGGTTGAAGCCGGACGCGCCCGTTTTCCAGGAAGAAGCGCTTGAGCGTGGTCTCTTCCTTGTCGCGCAGCCACACGGCGACGAGCTCGCCGTTCTGCGCCGTCTGCTGGTGCTTCATCACGACGATGTCGCCGTCGCCGATCATCGCGTCGATCATCGACGTGCCCTGCACTTGCAGCGCGTAGATGTCCTTCATGTCGGCGGGCAGCAGGCCGCGCGTGAGTTCGATCGTCTCGTCGCCCATGACTCGAAAATCGGACGGCGGCACGGGAATCGGTTCGCCGGCGGCGATGCGGCCGAGCAGCGGCACGCTCACCAGCGCGCGCAGGTTGAGCGCCTGCGCTGCTGCGCCGATCAACTTGATCCCGCGCGAGACTTCTTTATCCCGCTCGATCAAGCCCTCGCGCTCGAGGATGTTCAGGTTGTAGTTGACGACCGATGTGGACGAGATGCCGACCTGCTGGCCGATCTCCCGGATCGTCGGCGGATATTGGCGCGCGCGGGTGAACTGCTGGATAAACTCGATGATCGCTTGCTGTCGCGTTGATAGGCCCATGTGGTCACCTCCACGGGAAATCCCAAGTATCCCAATCGATTTCCCAAATCGTGGTTGCATTATAAGGGAACATTAGTTCTATGTCAATAGCCAAACCAAACAAATGGTCGAAATGCTCGATTTCGGGCTAAATTTAGCCATGATAGACGATACGCGATAGGCGACCGGTACTTGCGTGCTGCCGACTTTGTGGTAAACTATGCTCCGAATCCCCCTGGTGCTTAGTCTCATTTGCAAATATCTCACTTTGCAATCCGATCCAACCGCCCAGATCGAGCGGAGCCTCGGAGGACATGAACAAGCGCGTTACCCCCACGCTGGTCGTTTCGCTGCTTGTCGTGGCTGTGTTCTCGCCTGACCTCCGACCAGTAAAAGCCGATACCCCCTCATTGCTTTCCCCATACTGGGGCCCGACCATCACGCAATGGGCCGATCTGATCGCCTATCATGCGGGTCAGCGCGGGCTGGACCCCGATCTGGTGTCCGCCATCATCTTCGAGGAGTCGCACGGCCTGCCCAGTCAGATCAGCATTGTCGGGGCGGTTGGGCTGATGCAGATCATGCCTCAGGAAGCGGGCTTCTGGTGGCGGCCCAAGATGGCCGAACTGCTCGAGCCCTCGATGAACCTGTACTGGGGCACACGCACCTTCAGCCAGATCGTGCAGCAGGCAGCGGGCAACTTGAAGCGCGCCCTCGCCGCTTACAATGGCGGGTGGGAACAGGAGAGCCTAAGAGTGCCGAAGGCCTTCGCCGGCAAAGTGCTGGATCACTACGCGCGCGCGATCGCGGCCCGCGCCGGTTACAATGCCCGATCGATAAAGGCGTGGACCATTCTGCTCGACATCCGGTCGAGCGCAGGGCTGCTGCGGGTTGATGTGATCAAGTCGGATGGCACGATCCAGGCGGACGCCGAGTTCGATCTCAGCCGGCTGCCCAGCTCGACGCCCCGCGCCACGGCCTACTCGATCATCGACTCGGCCAACGTGGCCTGGCTGATCGTGGCTTGGGTGATCGTCGAGCCGATCGAGGGGCATACGCTCGAACCGGGACGCGGCACGTATTGACTGTCGTCCACCGACGATGTGACAGAATGCAGCCGATTTGGCTGCATTTTCTTTGCGCACTGCTCGCCACCCGTCACTCGTCACTCGTTACCTCGTTAGCCAGCAAATCTTCAAATGTCTCCCGTTTGCGAATCAGCGAGACTGCCGATCCGTCTACCATTACCTCGGCCGGGCGCGGGCGCGAGTTATAGTTCGACGCCATCGACATGCCGTACGCGCCGGCGTGTGTGATCGCCAGCAGGTTGCCGCGCTTCAGCGGCGGCAGCGGTCGATCGCGGGCGAATGCGTCGGCAGATTCGCACACCGGCCCGACGACGTCCGTGGCAACCGGGTCGGCCTGTTGCATGTCGAGCGGCACGATCGGGTGGTACGCGCCGTACAGCGCTGGTCGGATCAGTTCGGTCATGCCCGCATCGACCACCACTAGCTGCCGCCTCTCGCGCTGCTTCACGTTCAGCACGCGCGTCAGCAGGAGGCCTGCGTCGGCGACGATCGATCGGCCGGGTTCGATCAGGAGCTCCAGATCGCGATGGCGCAGCATCGGCGCGAGCGCCTGCGCGAAGACGGATGGGTCAGGCGTGAGCGGCGTGGAGTTCTCGTCCGCGCCATAGTTCACCGGGAATCCACCGCCGATGTCGAGCATGCGCAGGCGATAGCGCTCGATCAGGACGAGCGCTTTGCGCACGGCCTCGACGGTCGCATCCGGCGATGCCAGCTGTGACCCGACATGAACGTGCAGCCCGGCCAGATTGACTTGGGGGAAGCGCGTCGCCTCGGACAGCAGTCGCTCGGCCTCATCCAGGTCAATGCCGAACTTAGATCGCACACCGCCGGTAGCGATGTGTGGGTGTGTGTCGGCTTCGACGACGGGATTCAACCGCAGCGCCGCCCGCGGGCGCGCGCCCTTTGTGTTCGCGATCGCGTCGAGCGCCTCGATCTCCTCGCTGGATTCGACGTTGATCCAACCCACACCGAACTCGACGGCAAAGCTCAATTCGGCGTCGGTCTTGCCTACGCCGGCAAAGACGATCGTTTTAGGGTCTGCGCCGGCCCGCAGGGTACGGTATAATTCGCCGCTGGACACGACGTCGAAACCGGACGCCCAATCGCGCAGCAGGCGTAAGATCGCGCCGCTGCTGTTGGCCTTCACCGAATATCGCACGCGCGCGCCCAGCGGGACGAACGCGTCGGCCACGCGGCGGTAGTTGGCTTCGAGGCGCTGCCGTGAGTAGACATACAACGGCGTGGCGAAAGCGGAAGCGAGATCGGCCAGCGGCACGTCCTGGCAGTAGGCGCGTTCAGAACGAAATTCGATCACCTGTCTCTCCATACCGCACTCTCCTCCATTGTATCCCAGGCTGCCTGCAGCACAAAACAGGCGCGTATCGTTCATATCTTCTTACCGTAGTTGCATTGACATCTTCGGTGAAACGACTACACTGTTGAAATCCAACCTAAATCCAACATACCCGGCAGGGTCGGCTGGGTGTGAATGGCACACTGAACATTGAGCCAGCCGCATGCGCTGCCAAGCCAGGCAGCCTGAAAGTGTCCTATACGCGGCGAATAGGGTAAAATACCCCTTCAAGTCCTGGGCTTGTACCGGCTGATCGACTCCAAAGGGATAGGGTCATGGCAACCAAAGTGCTGGTCGCAGAAGATGATACAGACATCCGTAACCTGATTGCATTCAGCCTGCGCTTCGGCGGGTTCGAGGTCGTCGAGGCCTCCAACGGCCAGGAGGCCGTGGAGCGCACGCTGGCCGAAAAGCCGGATCTGGTCTTGATGGACGTGCGCATGCCCAAGGTGACCGGGTACGAGGCGTGCAGGCAGTTGAAGGCGAGGGACGAGACCAAGCACATCCCGGTGATCTTCCTGTCGGCCAAAGGGCAGGAGACGGAAATCCAGCAAGGGCTGGACGCCGGCGCGGAAGACTACATTCTCAAGCCCTTCGCGCCCGACGAGCTGGCCAACAGGGTGCGCGAGGTCGTTCAGCGGGTCAGCCAAGAGCGTCAATAGCCGAGTTGGGACGAGTGGTTGCAGCGTGAGTGTCGTCATTATTGATAATGGCCTGGTGCATTATGAGGCCATCGGCCGGGGGCGGCCGCTTATCTTTCTGCACGGCTGGCTCGGCTCGTGGCGCTATTGGATGCCGACGATGGAGGCGTTGTCCGATCGCTATCGCACGTACGCCTTCGATCTGTGGGGGTTTGGCGATTCCGATCACAACCCACAGCGTTACGACATCGATTCGTACGTCACTCAACTTGAGCAGTTTATAGATAACATGGGCTTGGGCCAGTCGCCCTGCACACTGGTCGGCCACGCGCTGGGCGCGGCGATCGCGCTACTGTACGCCAGCCGGGTCAAAACTCAGCCGTTCCGGATCATGGCCGTCAGCACGCCTATGGCGGCCGGCGCTGTCAGCAAGCGGCTGTCAGTAGGCGGGGGTTCGATCGTGGATCGGGTTCTGGGCCGGCGTGGCGCAGCCGAGTATCCCGAAGTTGATCTGGAGGCCCAGAAAGCCGATCCAAACGCAGTCGTTTTCAGCGCGCGCTCGATGACGAACCTTGAGCTGCATCGCGCGCTGGAGAAGCTCAATCTGCCGCTGCTCCTGGTTCACGGCGAGAAGGACCCGTTCATCACGCCGCCGACACAGGACTTGATCCAGATTTCAGACAAGAACGTGAAGCCGATCACGCTGGCCGATTCGCGGCATTTCCCGATGCTGGACGAGGCGGCCAAGTTCCAGCGGCTGCTCAAGGATTTCCTGGAGACCAAACCGGAAGACCTGGGCAGGCTGGCGCTCAAAGAGGAGTGGCGGCGACGGACGCATTGAGGGCTAGAGTTAGAGTCGGGAGTTAGAGTGTCCGGCTTCCTTGACAGGGCGTGCCCGACGCGGTAAACTTCCTCGCAAGTAGAAAGGGTGTGAGTCAGGTCGTGAACGTAAAGGAGTAGGGAATGGCGAAGCCGACTGTTGTGACGGACGTGACGTTCGATACCGAAGTGCTTGGGGCGCATCTGCCGGTGCTGGTCGATTTCTGGGCGGCGTGGTGCGGCCCGTGCAAGATGATCGCGCCGATCGTCGACGATATCGCCGGCGAATACGACGGCAAAATCAAAGTGATGAAGCTGGATGTGGACGAGAACCAGAACACGACGATGAATTTCGGCGTGATGGGTATTCCAACGTTGATCTTGTTCAAGGGCGGCAAGGCTGTGGAGCGCATTACGGGCTACATGCCGAAGGAGCGACTTCTATCCAAGCTGCTTCCGCATCTGGATACCGTCGCCGCCAATAACTAATCGAACAAGATAGACCTGCCAGGTCGTCGAAGAGCCCCGAAGCAGGCAGAGACCTTGCAGGTCTGAGACGTAACGTCAGCCTAATCAGGGTGGTACCACGCGTGTCAGACGCTCGTCCCTATGCGGGGCGGGCGTTTTGTGTTTCAACGATGATCCGTTTGGAGGTTGACCATGAGCAAAGGACGAATCCTCACCGGCGACCGACCCACCGGCCCGTTGCATCTGGGCCATTACGTCGGCACGCTCGCCAATCGTGTCCGGCTGCAGGAGACGCATGAGCTGTTCCTGCTCCTCGCCGATTACCATACCTTGACGACGCATCCCACGCGGGAAAGCGTGGCGCGCACGCGCCAGCATGCGCGCGACATCGTGCTCGATTACCTGGGCGTCGGCATCGATCCTGACAAGACGACGATCTACGGCCAGTCGGACGTGCCGGAAGTCGCCGAGCTGACGCTGATGTTCTCGATGCTGGTCACCGTCCCGCGCCTGGAGCGCGTGCCGACGCTGAAAGAGGTGATGCGCGATCAGCACATCGCGCAGCCGTCGCTGGGACTGCTGAGTTACCCGGTGCTGCAGGCGGCCGACATCCTGCTGGTGCGCGCCGACCTGGTGCCGGTTGGCGGCGACCAGGAATCGCACGTCGAGGTGACGCGCGAGATCGCGCGGCGATTCAATACGTTGTATGGCCCGGTCTTCCCCGAGCCGCGGGCGCTCATCGGCGACGTGCCGCTGTTGGTCGGCATCGATGGCAAGCTGAAGATGAGCAAGAGTTTAGGCAACGCGATCTACCTGGCCGACGACGCGGCGACGGTGATGGAGAAAGTGATGCAGATGTACACCGACCCGGCCCGCACCCGCGCCAACATCCCCGGCACGGTCGAAGGCAACCCGGTGTTCACCTTCCACGACACGTTCAACGATGGCCAGGCCGAGGTCGAAGAGCTGAAGGCGCGCTATCGAGCGGGTAAGGTGGGCGACGTGGAAGTCAAGAAGAAACTGGCTGCTGCGCTTAACCGCTTTCTCGATCCGATCCGCGATCGGCGCGTCGAGTTCGCGCGTATGCCGTCGTTCGTGGACGATCTGCTCGCTGCCGGGGC
>JBOGUH010000557.1:0-4165 GCA_050695975.1 Anaerolineae bacterium | reverse complement strand
GGATCACACCGAGCCGATGGGTGGTGGATGCCGGGTTCGGGTCGCCATACACTTCGAGGCCGTCGATCCCGCGCAGCCGCTCGAGCGTGTAGGCGGTGAGCTCGGCTTCGTGGTCGGCGATGGCGGTCATGCCGATCGACTGGAGCGATTTGATCGCGACGGCCAGCGCGACCGCGCCGACGACGTTGGGCGATCCGGCTTCGTCGCGCTCGGGCGGCTCCGCCCATTCGATCGAATCGACGGTGACGATCTCGATCGTCCCGCCGCCGCTGTAGTCGGGCGCGCCGCGTTCGAAGGTGTCGCGCCGGCCGATCAGCGCGCCCGTGCCGAAGGGCGCGTACATCTTGTGCGCCGAGATGGCCGCGTGGTCGAGGTGGGCCGGGTCATCGAGCGCGCCCATCGAGATGGGGCGGTGCGGCGCGAGCTGCGCGCAATCGACCAGGATTTGAGCGCCAGCGGCGTGCACTTTCTCGGCCAGACGATGAATCGGCGGCAGGCAGCCGGTGACGTTCGACGCGCCGGTGACGGCCACCAGCTTGAGGCGGCCTGCGTATTGTTCGAGTTTATGATCGAAGTCGGTTTCGTCGAGTTCGCCCAGCGCGCTAGCGGAGACGTGATCGACCGTCGCGACATTGCGCCAGGGCAGGTCGTTGCTGTGATGCTCCAGCAGCGACACCAGCACCACATCGTCTTTGCTCAGCGGGAAGCGCCGCGCCAGTTTGTTGATCGCCTCACTTGTGTTCTTGCCAAAGATGACCACGTGCTCGCGCGCGTTCGCGCCGACGAACTTCTGGACGATCTCGCGCGCGTCGTCGTAAGCCTGCGTCGAGACGCGGCTCTTGAAGCCGGTGCCGCGATGCACGCTGGAATACCAATGCATGAATGTGTTGACGGTATCCAGCACGTCGCTCAAGGCGGGCGTCGAGGCGGCGTTGTCGAAGTTAATGTACGTTCGCGTTTCGCCGTTGAGCAGCGGCACGCGCTGCTTCACGCCGACGATGCGCTCGCGCACAGTAGCCATGTTGGTCGTGAGGGTGGATTTGAGCATAGTTGCCTCTCTGATAAGATGCAGTTATACTTATCTGTGGAGCCTGATGGCGATTGAAAAAGACGGGTCATCTATGAGCGAAATCATCGAAGCGAATTTCGATCAAGACTATCGGGCCGCGCTAGATAATTTTCTCGCGCGCGCCATGGCTGCTTTCGGCGATCGCATCCTCTCAGCTACGCTGTACGGATCCAAAGCGCGTGGTGATGATGCGCCTGATTCTGATGTCGATGTTGCGCTGATTGTGAGCGCCGACGATCCCGATCTGTATCGCGGTCTCGTTCGCCTGGCTGCGCGCATATCGCTCGAATATAACATCCTGCTCGATCCACGCGTGATCCCGGCCGAGCGCTGGGAGCACTACGCTAAGCTGGGCTATCCGCTCTGGGAAAACGTTCAGCGTGACGGCATTCTGTTGAACCTGACGCGCGAATTGGCCTGAGCTGGTTAACCGAGTCTCCGATCATGTCCCTTCTTTATCGTCGCATAGAGGTCGTCATCTGACTCTCCTACATAGACGATCCCACCCATCACTCGTCACTCGCATACCCCATTCGCTTCAGCTCGCGTTCGTCCTCGCGCCAGTTCTTGCGGACCTTGACCTGCAGTTCGAGAAACACCTGTTTGCCCACCAGTCGCTGGATCTCGTGACGCGCGTCCGCGCCGATTTGGCGCAGCGTATGACCGCCCTTGCCGATCAGGATGCCTTTCTGCGAATCTTTCTCGACGACGATGGTGGCCGCGACGTAGTCTAGCAGGGCCGAGCGTTCTCTGTAATCTTCGACGACGACTGCAACCGCATGCGGCACTTCCTGGCGAAGATGGCGCAGCACTTGCTCGCGGATCAATTCGGCGGCGATATCGCGTTCCCGCTGGTCGGTGATTTGATCGGGAGGATAGTAGCGCGGCCCTTCCGGCAGCCGGGCGACGATTTGATCGATGAGCTTGTCGAGGTTGCTGCCCTCCGTGGCTGAGATCATCATCCAATCCCACGGCTCCGGCGGCGCGCCACCCTCCGGCGTGGGCGCCAGCGACCAGTATGCCTCGGCGTGTTCCTTGAGGCGATCGGGCGGGAGGCGATCCATTTTGTTGAGGACGAGGATGGTAGGTCTGGACTCGCCGCGTTCGCGGATCAGGCGGGCGATGTGGCGGTCGCCTTCGTCCGGCATCTCCGTTGCATCGACGAGGAACACGATCACGTCGGCGTCGGGAATCGATTGTATGGCGGTCTGGACCATCGTCTGGCCGAGCCGGTGGCGTGGCTTGTGGATGCCAGGCGTGTCGATGAAGATCGCCTGCGCGTTAGGGCGGGTCAGGATGCCCCGGATGCGCGTGCGCGTGGTCTGTGGTTTCTTGCTGACGATGGCGATTTTCTGGCCGAGGATGGCGTTGAGCAGCGCCGATTTGCCGACGTTCGGCTTGCCCAGCACGGCGATGAAGCCGCTGAGGTGGCCCGGCGGCGTCTCATCCAGTTCAATCAAAGGAAGTGTTTCGGGTTCGAGCATAGTGATCATGGCCTCGTAGTGACGACTTCAGTCGTCCGGCGACTGAAGTCGCTACTACGGCTTGAGTATAGCATGAAAACCTCCCGCAGGTTTGAAACCTGCGGGAGGTTGTATCATTTGGGCAGCAGCCTCAAGTACTTGCGTTTGCCAACTTGCAGCACGGCCTCTTGGTTGACTTCAACCACGTGCGCAATGCTGCTCACGGCGACGCCGTTCAGCTTGACGCCGCCCTGTTCGATCAGGCGGCGCGCTTCGCTCTTGCTGGCGGCCAAGTTAGCCGACGCGATCAGATCGACAATATTCACCGGGCTGTCCAGCCGCAGTTCGGGCATCTCGGCGGGCAGGTCTTTGCGCTGGAACACAGTGACGAAGTGTTCCTCGGCGCGGGCGGCGGCAGTGGCGTCGTGGAAAATGGCGACGATCTCGCGGGCGAGCTGCATCTTGACGTCGCGCGGGTGGAGCGACCCGTCGGCCAGGCCCCGCTCAATCTCGGCGATTTGGGGCGGCGTGAAGCGCGTGACCAACCTGAAGTACACCGGCATGGCCGAATCGGGGAGGCTCATCACCTTGCCGTACATGTCTTCGGGCGCGGCCAAAATCTCGATGTGGTTGCCCAGGCTCTTGGACATCTTGACGACGCCGTCGGTGCCAGGCAAGAGCCCCGTGATGACGCCGACAAGCGGGCGCTGACCGAAGAACTCCTGCAGCTTACGTCCGGCGACAATAATGTTCCAGAGCTGGTCGGTGCCGCCCACCTGTACGTCAGTCTTCAGGGCGACGGCATCGTAGCCCTGCATCAGGCCATAGAAGGTCTCGTGCACGTAGATTGGGTTACCGTCATTGAACCGCTTGGCGAAGGACTCACGCGCCAGCAGCTGCTGAATCGTGAAGTTCTGGCCGATCTTAATCAAGTCGAGCAAGGCCAGCTCGGACAGCCACTCCCCGTTGTGGCGCACCTTTGTTTTAGCCGGATCGAGAATCTTGAACGCTTGCTGCGCATAGGTTCGGGCGTTGTGCTCGACTTGCTCGGGTGTAAGCACCTGCCGCGTCCTATCCTGGTCGGTCGGATCACCGACGAGGCTGGTGTAGCTGCCAATCAGGAAGGTGACGTCGTGGCCGAACTCCTGAAATTGGCGCAGCTTGCGCATGGTGATGGTATGGCCGATGTGCAGGTCGGCCGTGCGCGGATCGTAGCCGCAGTACACACGCAGCGGGCGGCCCTCCCTTTGGCTATCGACCAACCGCTGTCGGAGCTCGGCAGCCATGTTCTGCTTGAGCGTCTCGTCGCCGTATGCGGCGCCCTGCATCAGGAGGGCGACTTGTTCGTCGATGGACGGCATGGATTCCTCTTAGATGCTCAGGATTATACCATTGGACGCGCATATCATGCGGGGGTGGATTGCCTTATCCCGCCTCCATCTTTGCCGGGAATTCGGTAGAACATGCGTGCCGTGAAATGATTGTCAGGCATAGTGGGCGCCTGAATTTCAAAGAATTCTTGCCCCTGGCCCAGAAATGGCCGGATTTGCGGATTTTCTAGAGTGTGGTAATGTTGGGCCTCAGCCGGGAGGTCTGGCGACCCCCGAACATCGACCAAAACCGCTCACACTTG
>JBOGUH010000556.1:0-4708 GCA_050695975.1 Anaerolineae bacterium | reverse complement strand
GTCTTAAGCGTGCTCACTGCGGCTGCCGGCGGAGGCTGCGGAGTAGGCTGCTCAACCGGGACGCCGGCAGGTGTGGCCTCCACGACGCGGGTGACCTCGACCACGCGGGTGACTTCGACGGTCGCGGCCGGTCCCGCCGGCGCGCACGCGGCCGCCAGGATCGCAAGGACGACCACAGCCGATGTAATCGCAAACAATTTACGCATGGTGCTCTCCTCCTTTGAAGTTGAATCGGAAGCGAATAAGACTTGCTCAGGTCGCTTATCTTTGCGCGGTCACCTCCTGTGGAGTGTTCAGCTGACAAGATACGCTAGTGTGGAGTTGAGAGTATTATACAGATGATGCAGGGCTGGTCAAGTAGAAATCGGCAACGGATTAGAAACGTATAAACGGATTACAGCGGATGCTGTCCGGCGATCTGATCGCCTGGATTCCAGTGACGCGTGGGCAGGTGCTATAATCGGGACCATTCTCGACGGAGATCATCAACGTATGGCCGAGACGTTCGTGATCGTCAATCCGGCATCGGGCGGCGGCAAGACCGGCAGGCGTTGGCCCGGCCTCGACGCGCGCATGCGCGCCGAAGGTGGGCAGTACGACGTGGAGTTCAGCCGTGAGCCGGGCCACGCCGAGCACCTGGCTCGCGCCGCGGCGATGAGCGGCGCGAAGACGGTCATCGTCGTCGGCGGCGACGGGACGCTCAACGAAGTCGTCAACGGGCTGATCGTCGATGACGCGCCGGCCGGGGACCCTAAAGGGCGTGCCAGCGTGACGGTAGGCATTCTCCCGGTCGGCACCGCGTCCGATTTTGCTCGCGCGCTGGGCCTGCTGCGCGATCCGCTGGCGGTCGCGATTCACCTGATGCGCAAGGCGCGGCCGCAGCCGTTGGACGTGGGCCGGGTTGATTGCCTCCGCGGCGGCCAGCCGGCGACGCGCTACTTCGCGAACATCGCCGGGCTGGGCTTCGACGGCGAAGTGGCCGATCGCGTAAACCGTTCGGGGAAGAGCGCGGGGACGCTGGTGTACCAGATGACGCTGCTGCGCAGCCTGGCCGCATACCAAAATAAGCGCGTCCAGCTGACGCTTGACGGCCAGACGCGCGAAGGCCTGATGAATTCGGTCGTCATCGCGAATGCGCGCTACTTTGGCGGGGGGATGTTCGTCGCGCCCAACGCGCAGTGGGACGATGGCCTGTTCGACGTGATCGTGCTGGGCGATTTCGGCAAACTCGAAGTGGTGGCGAATATGCCGCGGCTGTATCGCGGCACGCATCTGACGCACGAGAAGGTGACGGAACTGCGGGCGCGCGAAGTGAAGGTCGAGGCGCGCGAGCGCATGTTCCTGCAGGCCGAGGGCGAGCTGGTCGGCGAAGCGCCGGCGACGTTCAGGGTGCTGCCGAAGGTCCTAAAGGTACTACGCTGAGTGAAGATTCATCTTCGGGCGTGTCCTCAGCGCCCGATCGAGATGAAGGCGGCCGGGCCGTTGAGTTCGTTGATCTTATCGACGAGCCACAGCATCTCGTTGGGGAATAATCGGACGACGTATAAGGCTGCAACCAAGAGCAGGATGGGCGTGAACAAGTTCCGCCCACGAAAGAAGGCGACGATCAGAATGATCATGATAACCAGATCGACCCAGCCGATGGTGAACGTGAATGTGGAGGGGACTCCCTGCTGAAGCAACATGATTGGCCTCCTTTGAACGCCGTATGTCTCCACGATACGCTTAGAGCGATTTCCACTTGCATTTACAGCACAGCCCCCCGGAAATGAATATCCGGGCTTCGGCGCAGCGCCGGACACATGCGGCGCCGTGCTCCCGTGAATCCGGCTTGGATTAGCCCGATTCATCGGGCGCCGTGGCGTAGCCCGACGATTCATCGGCGGGCGGGCCAACCGTAAAGCCATCTGGAATCTGCTCTAAGTGTGAAGGATAAGCCCATCGCGCCGCTAAGTCAAACATGACCTCCCACCGGCTCAAGGCCCCCGGAAGGTCGCTGTCGGGAATCTGGGCAGAAGCCGGGGCACGCGGCGCTGATAGTCGCGATAGGCGTCGCCGAATTCCGCAACCAGTTTGCGCTCCTCGAAAATCGACCCGATGTAGAAGTAGAGTGTCACCCCCACGCCGAACGCCAGCCGGTTGACCGTCATCGGCGAAACCAGCCACAGCACGATCAGGCTGGAGGTGTAGAGCGGATGGCGGACGTAACGATGCAGTCCATCGACGACGAGACGGCTGGTCGACGTATCCGATTGACTGTGAGCATCGACCCGATTCAGCCACCCGGCTACCTGCTTTAATCCGGCAAAATGCAGAAAGTCGAGCTGGTAGATGCTGTAGGCCATGCCGAGCACACCGCATGCTTGAATGCCGAGGGCGAGGATCGAGAAGGGCGGCGGGATACGATACAGTTCTCGGTCGGGCAGTGCGATGGCCAGCGCCAGCGCCGGCAGCAGTGAGATCGCGGCCAGCGCGTTATACAGCAATCGATACCAGCCACGGCTGTGTCGATCGCCGAACAGGCGCCGGGCCAGCGCCTTCGCCGCGTGCGATGCCAGCAGGCTGTGGACGATTCCGAAGCCCAGCAGCGCGCCGAGAATCAAGATCGGGGTATCCACGAAAAGTCCCCTAAATACCTTGACAAACAGATAAAAACTGTGTATACTCTGCCCCAGTATAGTACTGGATAAGTCAGGCGTCAAGTTTCAGCGGCCTGCTGGTTGCAGCGTATCGACGCCACCTACAGTGAGCGATGAACATGAAACTATCACCGGAAGTCAAAGTGGATCTGGTCAAGCGGCTCAGGCGGCTGGAGGGGCAGGTGCGCGGCGTGCAAAAGATGCTCGACGAGGAGCGTGAGTGCCGCGAGATTCTGCAGCAACTGGCCGCGATCCGCTCGGCGGCGCACCAAGCCAGCCTGGTGCTCATCCGCGAGCACGCGGCGAGCTGCCTGCTCAAATCGGAAGAGAACGCTTCGCCACAGGAAGTGCTGGATAGCCTGCTGAGCGTGCTTGAGAAAGTTTAACGGCAAATCTTAGGAGAAGGTATGGCAGAAGTGAAAGTGCAATGGATTGGCGGAGAGCGTTTTGTCGGAATCGACAGCACACAGCACTCCGTCGTGATGTCTACGCTCAAGGAAGGCGTCGGCATGCGGCCCAGCGAGATGCTGTTGGTCGCAGTCGGCGCGTGTTCCGCAGTGGACGTTGTCGGTATCTTGCAAAAGAAGCGGCTCGACCTGCGGGCGTTGGATATCAAGGTCACCGGTGAGCAGGACGCCGATCCGCCGTGGACCTATCGCAAGATTCACGTGAACTACACGCTGCGCGGGAAGGGCCTGACGGATAAGGCCGTCGAGCAGGCTATCACGCTTTCTGAAGAGAAGTACTGTTCCGTCTCCACAACCGTTCGCGGTGTGGCGGCGATCACCCACTCGTATCAAATTCTGGAGGAATGAGATGATCAACGAACCGATTCACGTCAGCGATGCGGCTTTCGAGAAGACGGTGCTGTACAGCAAAGTCCCGGTGCTGGTCGATTTCTGGGCGCCGTGGTGCGGGCCATGCCGCATCGTCGCGCCGACGCTTGAGAAGCTGGCCGGTGAGTACGCCGATAAGATCCTGATCGCCAAGGTCAACACGGACGATAATCCCGAGTATGCGATGAAGTATGGTGTGCAGGGGATTCCCACCCTGTTGTTCGTACGCGATGGGCAGGAAGTCGATCGCATCATCGGCGCCGCGCCGTACCCGATGATCAAGCAGCGCATCGACGCCGCGCTGTCGAGCGTGACGGCGTAAACCCGGGTGAAATTTGCTCTGGCGATCGGAGTGCGGACTTCAGTCCGCAGCAGCCTGAAACAAGAGAGCGCAGTTCGATGCGCTCTCTTCATTTATTGACGATTTGCCGATGCGGCGACGCAGGCTGCCACCTCTTTACTTGTTCTGCTTTTTGCCCCCGTCGATGCTCTTGGGTGACGGCGATCCACCCAGCGCGCTCTCGATGCGACGCACGCCGCGCACCAGCCGTGACCGGATACCGGCCCCGACGTACAGCAGCTGCTCGTAGGCACGCTCCAGCGCGGTCAATTCGTGCAGCGGCTCCGGCGCGCCCCACTTGACCAGCGCGGCCGCCCAGGTCAACCCCGCGCCGAAGCCCACCAGCACGCAGTGATCGCCCGGTTTCAATTTGCCCTGTTCAACCGCCTCGCAGATGGCGATGGGAATGCTCGCGCTCGACGTGTTCCCGTAATATTGAAGGTTGACGAAGAATCGCTCTTCGGGCAGACGCAGCGCACGCGCCGCCGCACGGATGATGCGCAAGTTAGCCTGGTGCGGAATGATCAATTCGACGTCGTCCATGTCGACGCCCGCGCTGGCCGCCACCTCCCGCGCCGACTTGTCCATGATGCGCGTGGCGAAACGGAACACCTCGCGGCCGTTCATTTTGATCGAATGCAGACCCTGATCGAGCGTCTGATGTGATGCGGGGTGCTTGCTGCCGCCGCCCGGCACGATCAGCAGATCGCCGCCCGATCCGTCTGATCGGCACAGCGTCGCTAACACGCCGGCCGAGGAAGTTCCCGCCCGCAACACGACCGCGCCGGCCCCATCGCCGAACAGCACGCACGTCGTTCGGTCTTTCCAATCCATGATGTGGCTGAGCGTTTCGGAGCCGATGACCAGGACGATGTCGTGCGCTCCCGACTGGA
>JBOGUH010000555.1:0-4465 GCA_050695975.1 Anaerolineae bacterium | reverse complement strand
GGTGTTTAGCCCGACCGGCGAATATCAGGCAGCCTTTGGGCGATTCGGCGAAGACGAATTCAGTTTCGCCGCGCCGAGCGGTGTAGCCATCGACGACAAAGGGAATGTGCTGGTCGTCGATACGGGCAGTCATCGCGTCATGGTTTTCCCACCGGTGGAGTAGGAGCGATCCTCGCGGTCGCCCGATCGCGCTCGCCCAAACATGCCCAGCCTATTAAGAGCCCCGTTTTCTCGAAGAAAGCGGGTTTCTTGTGTTGGCGTGTGGTATAATCGCGCGCGGCACTTATGCGACCAACGCGATTGTCGCAGGGTCATTCTATAAGACAGCGGAGGCCCACCTGTGAAGCTGCACGAATATCAATCGAAGGCGCTCTTTGCCCAGTATGGTATGCCGATCCCCCGGGGTAAACTTGCCACGACGCCCGAAGAAGCGCGCCACATTGCGCGCGATCTCGGCCGGCGCGTGGTGGTGAAGTCGCAGGTCCTGGTCGGCGGGCGAGGCAAAGCCGGCGGCATCCAGCTGGCGCGCGATCCGGACGAAGCGGAACGCGTCGCCGGCGAAATCCTGGCGATGGAGATCAAGGGCCTCCCCGTTCGCAAGGTGCTGGTGGACGAGGCCGCCGACATCCGCACTGAGATCTATCTGGGCGTGGTGATCGACCGCGCGCAGCGCCGCGTGGTGATGATGGCCTCTTCGGCCGGCGGTGTCGACATCGAGGAAGTGGCGCGCGACACGCCGGAGAAGATCATCCGCGTGGCGATCGATCCCTTCATCGGCCTGCGTGACTATCAAGCGCGGCAGATCGCCTTTGGCATCGGCCTGGAGCGCGACCTGGTGCGAGATTTCACGTCGATCGCGCAAGCGCTGTATCGATGTTTCCTCGAAACCGATGCCAGCCTGGCGGAGATCAATCCGCTGGTCGTCACCGGCGACAGGAAGCTGATTGCGCTCGACGGCAAGATCATACTCGACGACAACGCGCTGTACCGCCACCCCGAGCTGGCGGCCATGCGCCATATAGACGAGGAAGCGCCGGCGGAGGTCGAGGCGCGCCAGCGCGGCCTATCCTACATCCAGCTCGACGGCGAGATCGGCTGCATGGTCAACGGCGCTGGGCTGGCGATGGCGACGATGGACCTGACCCAGCTGTTCGGCGGCAGCCCGGCCAACTTCCTGGACATCGGGGGCGGCGCGCAGGCCGACAAGGTTGCGGCGGCGCTGCGGATCATTCTGGCCGACCCCAACGTGAAAGCGGTGTTGTTCAACATCTTCGGCGGCATCGCGCGCTGCGACGAGGTGGCGCGCGGCATCGTCACTGCGCTGCGCGAGGTGAATCCGAAGGTGCCCATGGTCGCACGGCTGGTTGGAACGAATGAAGAAGAAGGGCGCCGCATCCTGGCCGATGCGCATCTGGAGACGGCCACCACGTTGGCGGAAGCGATCAAGAAAGCGGTGGCATTGGCGCGCGGTGAAGAAGCGGTGATCGAATTGCCGCCCGTCGCGATCAAGCCGCTGCCGGCGCGCCGCGTGCCGGCGTCTAAGGCGATCGCCCGGCGCACCGTTGTGGACGGCAGAAAGCCGGCCGTGAGGAAATCCCCAATCAGGAAAGTTGCGGACCGTAGAGCGTCGAAGAACGCAAAGAAGGGCAAAATCTCAAAAGTTGGCAAGGTGAGCACCAAGGCGAAAGGGTCGGCTAGGCGATTGTGAGCAAGTACTCAACGCGGAATGAGGCACATGGCTTCCTGGAGAATCCGCTTGTATATCGACGCGGAAACGGGTTTGCCACACATCTATCATCACGATATCACTGAGGATGAGGTAGCCGAAGTGCTGGCCAAGCCAGGAGAGGATCGTAGGGGGAAAGAGGGATCGCGGGTGGCTATTGGACAGACTGAAGCAGGACGCTACCTTCGGGTGATTTATGTGCCCGATCCAGAGCCGGGCAGTGTCTTTGTGATCACTGCTTACGAAGTGCGTGGAAAAGCATTGATAGCGTATCGTCGACGCAGACACAGGAGGCAGAAATGAAACGTAACCGTTTCCCACTAGGATGGGATGACGAGCATGTGCGCCGGGTGTTGGCCCATTATGAAACTCAGACTGACGAAGAGGCTGCCTCTGAGGATGAAGCAGCCTTCAAGGGTAAAGGGCGTACAGTTGTAGAAGTTCCTATCGAGTTAGTGCCCATCATTCGCCAGTTGATCGGGTCTGCGCCGCGCACACGCGGAAGCTCGGCTGACGAGAAGAAGCCCGTAGCGAAAGCCAGGCTGGCAAGCAAAGCGAAAGGTAAAACGAGAAGGTAGTGTAACCGGCTGTTGCGAGAAGCGCACCTACTTCTTTGACAGCGTCGGAGGCTCAATGAGCATTCTCGTCAATAAAAACACTCGCCTGCTCGTCCAAGGCATCACCGGGCGCGAAGGTGAGTTCCACACGCGAAAGATGGTCGAATACGGCACGAACGTCGTCGGTGGTGTGACGCCCGGCAAGGGCGGCGAATGGGTCGCCGGCGTGCCGGTATTCGATACCTGCAAAGAAGCCGTTGACGCCACTGGCGCGAACACCTCGATCATTTATGTGCCGGCCCGCTTCGCCCCGGATGCGATCTTGGAAGCGGCCGACGCTGGCATCCCTCTGATCGTGTGCATCAGCGAAAACATTCCGGTGCTCGACATGATCCGCGTGCGGGCGTATCTGGATCAGCGCAACGTTCGCCTGCTCGGCCCGAACTGCCCCGGTTTGATCACGCCAAGTGAAGCCAAGGTCGGTATCATCCCCGGTCATATTTGCGCGCCGGGCGGCGTGGGCATCGTCTCCCGCAGCGGCACGCTGACATACGAAGTCATTTACGCCTTGACGAATCGCGGCATAGGCCAGAGCTCATGCGTGGGCATCGGCGGCGATCCGATCAATGGCACGTCGTTCATCGACGTGCTGGAGATGTTCGAAGACGACCCGCTCACCGATCAGGTTGTGCTGATCGGCGAGATCGGCGGGTCGGACGAGGAACGCGCGGCTGGTTTCATTGCCGCACGGATGACCAAGCCGGTGACGGCTTTCATCGCTGGCCGCACCGCGCCGCCTGGCCGGCGCATGGGACACGCCGGCGCGATCATCGAGGGCGGCGCCGGCACGGCGGCGGACAAGATCGCCGCGTTTGAGCGGGTGGGCGTGCGCGTGGCGCAGCATCCTGAGGAAATCCCCGACCTCGTCGCGGCTGTGGCCTGATCGCGCGGAAGTCGCGGATCCGGCAACACCGCACTTGCCTTCAGATGGAGGCGGCCTTCTGAACAGCGGTGCAAGTGTCCGCTTCGTTTGTCCATGCTTAGACGGCTCTACGCATCCCTCGATCCACACCTGGTCGCCGTGCTGCTGATCGCGCTGATCGCCGCGTTGCCGCTCCTCACCCGACCGGGTCTGCCGCGCGACACTGACCTCGAACTGCACGTCTTTCGCGCCGCCGAATTCCAGGCACGGCTGGCTGATCGGCCGCTGGAGTATCCCCGCTGGGCGCCCGACTTCTATTACGGCTACGGCTACCCGATCTTCAACTACTACGCGCCGCTGACGTACTACGCGGCCAGCCTGCTCGCGTGGATGCCCGGGTTGGGTATTGTCGGCGGGATGAAGGGCGTTCTGGTGTTGACGCTTGTCCTGGCTGCGCTGGGAACGTTTTTCTTCGCTCGGCGGCATTTCGGACCCCCAGGCGGCGTGATGGCCTCGGCCGTGTACGTCCTGTCGCCGTATATCGTCTTCATCGACCCGTTCATGCGTGGCGACGCGGCCGAGTTCCTAGCGCTAGGGATCCTGCCGTGGGTCTTTCTTGCCTTTGATCGACCTTTGCTTGCGTCCCGCGATGGTGGGCGCGCCGCGCTGGCGCTGGCGGCATTTGTATTCAGTCACAACCTGATGGCGCTGATCGGAGCGGCGCTGCTGGTCACCTGGCTGTTGTGGCGAGGCTTGCTCGTCGATGGGGTAGGGCGCTGGCCGCGCGATCTCGCCGCGATCGGCCTGGCGGGCGGATTGACTGCGGTGTTTTGGCTTCCGTTCGTTGCCGAACGCGATGCGGTTTACCTCAACGTCGCCGGCGCGGGACACTTTGATTTCCGCAACCACTTCGTCGAGATCGGCGCGCTGTTGCGATCGTCCCCTGTCCTCGACCTCGGCGCGACGACGCCGCACTTCATCTACAACCTCGGCCTTCCGCAGTGGGCGCTTGCGCTGCCGGCGCTTCTGGCATTCCGGCGCACTTCGCAGGCAGCCTCGCGCGTTGCGGCATTTTTCTTTGGCGTCTCCCTACTCCTGATTTTCCTAATTACGCCCGCTTCGACGTTTGTGTGGGAAGCATTTCCATCGTCCGCTGTTATCCAGTTCCCGTGGCGCTTCCTGGGTCCGGCCGCCTTCACTCTGGCGATGTGTTCCGGGTATACGGTTTCATCTCTCCGGTCGTTCCGTACAGTCTCGGCG
>JBOGUH010000554.1:0-2990 GCA_050695975.1 Anaerolineae bacterium | reverse complement strand
GTCATGTACACCGTCGGCGGCGTGGCACTGCTAGGGTTCATCCTGTTCCTGCGCGCGCTGTTCATGACGCAGAGCCAGCCGACGGCGGGGGACTCGCCGATCCCGACGCCACCGCCTCCGCCGACGATGTATCCGCAGACGCCTGCGCCTGACTTCACTCCGACCGTGGCGCCGCCATACTGGCTGGGCCTGCCCATCGAAGTATCGGGGGGCGCGCAACTTGCCGTGTCGGGCCAGCACATCTGGGTAACGGACCGAATCGGCGGGGGACTTCACTCAGCTGACGGTGGCGCGACATGGTCGGCTATAACTTTGCCATCTGGCACTCGATGGATTGCGGCCGCGCCTGACATCGAATACGAGATTGAGCGTGGCCTGTTCGCTGCTGCGGCGGATGGCGTGCACCGCTCGATCGACGCCGGAACGACATGGCAACCCATTCTCACCAGCCCCGGCAGCGAGTTCACCAGCGTCGACGTTTCGATGGACGGAACGATTTTCGTTTCGGAGAGAGAGTCGTGCGCGGTGCGCCGAGCGACCGACGATGGCTCGACGTGGACGAAGTTCCAAGTAACGCCGGACGGCTGCACGCTGGCGCGTGTACTTGTCTGGCCGCTCTCTCACGACGGCAGGCAGCTCTATGCGCTGGGCGCAGATTACGGCCTGTGGCGCAGTGTCGATCGAGGCGCGACGTGGACAATGATTAGCCCTGGCTATCACGCCGACCTGGCGTTTGATCCGGTGAATGCGAGTCAGTTTTACACCGTGGACGGCAACAGTGTGTCGTGGTTTTGGGAGGAGTATAACCTTTGGAGGGATCCAGTGCCGTAGCCGGCGCCAACTCGATCGCGCTTGCGTCGTATCAAGGCCCCTATGTCGGAACGTCTGACGGGCGCGTGTACGAATCGGTCGATGGGGGACACACATGGTACGAAATCTCGACCTTCTCCGGCGATCCGATCCGCGACATCGCCGCGACCGACGGCGTGATCTACCTGCTCACCGAGAGGGGCCTGCCGATCGGCGGCTACCGCGGGGGCGCGCCGGTGCCGGCCACGCCGACACCCCTGCCGATACGGTAAATCGGTAGCAGGCACATCGGCGTCTGGAGACGCCTCCTACAGGTGTTCTTTGATCGCAACCGCCACCTCGCGGGGGATGCCCGGCACGGCGGCGATGTCGTCGGCGCTGGCAGCGCGGATCGCGTCGATCGATCCAAAGTGCTTGAGCAACGCCTTGCGGCGCGTCGGGCCGACACCGGGGATCGCGTCGAGCTGCGAGGCGATGCCCTGCTTGCCGCGCAGCGATCGATGCGCCGTCAGCGCGAAGCGGTGCGCTTCGTCGCGGATGCGCTGGATCAAGAACAAGCCCTGCGAGCGGCGCGGCAGCAGGATCGAATCGGGCCGGCCGGGCAGGAAGATTTCCTCCTGCTGCTTGGCCAGTCCGCACACCGGCACCTGGCCGAACAGGTCGAACTCCTTCAACACTTCGACCGCAACGCTCAACTGGCCCTTGCCGCCATCGACGATCAGCAGGTCCGGCAGCACCGAGAAGCTCTCGTCCTTTTTCTGACCGGGCAGTCGTGGGGACGGCAGCCCGCCCTGGCTTGCGCCGGCGGGCCAGGGTTGAACTGCCGTCCCATCCAGCGCCGACCCATCAGCGGCCTTCGCATCAAAGTAGCGGCGCAGGCGGCGCGTTAGCACTTCGCGCATCGACGCGAAATCGTCCGGCCCCTGCACGGTCTTGACGTTGAACTTGCGATAGTGGCTCTTGCGCGGCACGCCTTTGACGAATACGACCATTGAGGCAGTCGTGTTGGCGCCCTGCGTGTTGCTAATGTCGAAGCACTCAATGCGCGCCGGCGGCGCATCCAGCCCGATGCCGTCGGCGAGTTCCTGAAGCGCCTGCTCGTTCTTGTGCTCGTCGACCAGCCATTGCGCTTGCAGCGCAGTCAGCGTCTCGGAGGCATTCTCGGCGGCCATCGCCACGAGTTCGGCCGGCTGTCCTTCGCGCGGCACGTCGAGCAGCACCTGCGCGCCGCGCTTCTGGCGCAGCCACTGCTCGATGATCTGCGCTTCTTCGACTTCCACCTGCAGGAGAATCTCCGGCGGGACGGTCGCCGCTTCTTCGTAGAACTGCTTGAGGAAACTCGACATGATCTCGCGGGTGTCCTCGCCTTCCGCGCCTTCGAGGACGAAGTACTCGCGGCCGATCAATTTGCCCTGGCGGATGAAGAAGACCTGCACACAGGCATCGCCGCGCCTGTCGTCTCGGGCGAAGGCGACTACGTCCTGATCCTTCCCCGTCGTCGAGACCACCTTCTGCCGTTCGACGATGTGCTGGATCGATTTCAGTTGATCGCGGTACTCGGCCGCGCGCTCGAACTGCATGGCCTCGCTGGCGGCCTGCATCTTCTTCTCGATGTCGGCCACCACCTGATCGGTCTTACCTTCGAGGAAGGCGCACAATCGATCGATCGTGGCGCGATACTCCTCCTTGTTCACCGCGCCGATGCACGGCGCGCCGCACAGTTTGATGTCGTAGTACAGGCAGGCGCGCTTGTCCTGGCCGGTGATGACGCGGTCGCAGGTCAGGTAGGGAAAGATGCGCCGCAGCGTGTCGAGCGTGGCATGCACGGCGCCCGAATTCGTGAAGGGGCCGTAATAGCGCGCGCCGTCCTGCTCCATCTTGCGGACGGTCAGCACTTTGGGGAAGTCGTTCTGCCACTCGACTTTGATGTATGGGTAGCGCTTGTCGTCCTTCAACCGGATGTTGAAGCGTGGGCGGTGCTTCTTGATCAGGTTCGCTTCGAGGATCAGCGCTTCCAGTTCGGTCTCGGTGATGATCCATTCCAGGTCGGCGATCTCGCTCACCAACCGCATCGTCTTGACCGAATAATCGTTCGAGGCGTGGAAATACGATCGGATACGATTGCGCAAATTGATCGCTTTGCCGACATAGATAACCGTACCTTTGGCATCGTGGTAGAG
>JBOGUH010000553.1:0-1703 GCA_050695975.1 Anaerolineae bacterium | reverse complement strand
GAACAACATCTCGCGCCCCTCGTTGGGCGGCTTTTTGGGTTGCACCGAAAGAAGGAGTCTGATAGGATAGCAGCCAAGCCACAACCAACGACGAAAGGCAGACCAACTCCGATGAACACAACCCACGACTTTCTGTTCGGCACAGTCGGTTCGCCGCTCGGCACTCCTAAGAAACCAGGCGGCTCGCCCGGCGGCATCCTGCACACGGCCCAACTCGGCCTCGGCGCGCTCGAACTGGCCTGGGTTCAATCAGTGCGCGTGAGCGACGAAACCTGCGCGACGATCAAGGCGACGGCGCTCGAAGCAGGCGTGGCGTTGAGCGTCCACGCGCCGTACTTCATCAATCTCAACGCCCAGACGAAAGACCTGCTGAAGGCCGGTCTCGCCCGGCTGCTGGCTGCTGCCCGCGCAGGTTACAAAGCCGGCGCGAGCGACATCATCTTTCATCCCGGCTCGTATATGAAACAAGACCCTGACAAGGTCTATCCGATCGCGCGCAAGCGGCTGGCCGAAGTCGTCGATCAGCTGCGATCCGAAAGAGTCTTCGTCACGCTGCGGCCGGAGACGATGGGCAAAGGCGCGATGATCGGATCGCTGGAAGAGACGGTGCAGCTGGCGCGCGACATCGACGGCGTGCTGCCGTGCATCGACTTCGCGCACCTGCACGCGCGGCCCGGCGATGGGTCGTTCAACTCGTATGGGGAATTCAGCGACGCGCTGAAGATCGTCGCGACCGGGCTAGGCCAGCGGGGACTCAAAACGCTGCACATTCACCTGTCCGGCATCGCGTACGGGCCAGGCGGCGAGAAGAAGCATCTGACGCTCAAGGAAGCCGACCTGAAATACAAAGACCTGTTCAAAGCGCTGGTCGACATCGGCGCGGCCGGGCGCGTCCTGTGCGAAAGCCCGATCATGGAAGAGGACGCGCTGCTGATGCAGAAAACGTATCGGCAATTAAAGAAAAGGATGAAGGCGGAAGGATGAATCCATCCTTCATCCCTCATCCAGAGCGCGACTAGCCGCAATCAAACACTACAACGAATTGGGGAAGCAACGAACACATGCGGTGCAGTGCTCCCGTTCGTTCCATCCTGAATTCGCTGTAGTGTTGTTCCGCAGCCAGCATCTATCCAAATTCATAAGGTAAACGTGACCCGACAAGCTCATCTCGATGCCCTTCACACCGAAATCAAATCTTGCCGCAAATGCCTCGACGCCGGGTATCCGATTACGCCCGGCGGTGTTTTCTCAGGCAAAATCGGCGCGCGGATCATGATCGTCGGCCAGGCGCCGGGTGTCACCGAGATTCAAGCCCTGCGGCCATTCAACGCCTCGTCCGGCAGACGGCTGTTCCAGTGGCTGAGCGAAGCTGGCTTCGACGAGGTGGACTTCCGCGCGAATCAGTACATCAGCAGCGTCACCAAGTGCTACCCCGGCAAGATGCCGACCGGGCGCGGCGACCGCCGTCCCAGCCCTGAGGAACAACAGCTGTGCCGCCCCTACCTCGACCGCACGCTGGCGATCATCCAGCCGGAAGTGATCATCGCCGTCGGCGGGCTGGCGATCGAAACGTTGTTGGGAAAATCCAAGCTTGAGCATATAATAGGCAAGGCTTTCGAGCGGCCTGCGCCGTGGGACGCGACGAAGCGCGTGACGATCGTCCCACTGCCGCATCCAAGCGGCGCCAGCGCGTGGACCAACTC
>JBOGUH010000552.1:0-4738 GCA_050695975.1 Anaerolineae bacterium | reverse complement strand
GTTCAACTGCTGTCCGAACAGCTGTGACCTTACGGGATGCATCGGCCGGGCCACCAATCGTCGTCATTCTCGCTGGCTGGCGGCTGCGGATCGACGGGTGGGTGCAGTGCGGCGCAGCATTCGACGTGCTGCCATTCGGCCTCGAGGTCATTGTCGGGCGCGACGATCCATTCGATGCGGACGTGCGGATCAAGTTGTGCGGACATAGGTCACCTCTGAAATACAAAGCGCCTCTCGTCCCATGGGACGAGAGGCGCTCTCGCGGTTCCACCCAACTTCGGCAGCGAATTGACAACAGGTAAACAGATGCGCTGCTGCACTCTTTGCTGTAACGGGCTTACCCGGAGCGGTTTACTTGGAGTCTGCGTTCAGCCGCCCGCTTGCGGGGGGTCTTCGCCGGTCTGGCTGCGAAGAGGGCTTTCAGTCGATGACCCTCTTTCCCTGGCGCGCTCGTTCCGGCTACTCGTCCCGCTCGACGCTTTTGCTATATCGAAGCGATAGCATTATAGGCGGCTATCGCCGACTTGTCAACTGGCCCATCGCAACACATCGCAACTTCAAATTTGCATATCGACAGGCTGGTTGTTATAATCTCGACCAGTTTCCAACCAGAAGTTACACGAAGGTTTTATGTTAAGAGGAACGGCCTATGGCTAAGAAAACAGCAGTACCCAAGAAGGCGAACCAAACGAGTCGGTCCACTCCCAAGCGGGCCGCTTCGGCTGCTTCTACACCGTCGAGCAGGCCTGTATCCCGATCCCCGCAGGGCCATAACCTGAACATCGATGTCCGTTACATGACTGATTTCCTGGTCGGCCTGCTCAAAACTCCCAGCCCGACTGGCTATACTGAGGAGGCGATCAGTTACGTCCACTCGGTGATGGCCGATTTACGCCTCGACACGCGCCTGAACAACAAAGGAGCGTTAGTCGCCTCCTGGAAAGGCAAAGCGTCCAACCGTCCGCGCGCCATGACGGCGCATGTCGACACCCTGGGCGCGATGGTCAAGGAAATCGACCTGGCCACGGGCCGGCTGGTGCTTTCCCGCATCGGCGGCGTGTCGTGGACCTCGGTGGAGACGGAAGGATGCACCGTGATCACGGCAAGCGGCAAGAAGATTCGGGGCAGCATCATGCCGCGCCGGGCATCCATCCACGTCCACGGCCGCGATGGCGTGGAGGATCAGAAACGCGATGATGCGAATATGTGGGTGCGTCTCGACGCGCGCACCTCGTCCGGCGACGAGACACGCGCGCTAGGCATCGAAGTGGGCGACTTCGTGGCGTTCGACCCGCGTGTGGAGGTGACCGATGGCGGGTTCATCCGCTCGCGGCACCTGGACGACAAGGCCGGCGTGGCGTGCATCGTCGGCGCGGTCAAAGCGTTGGTCGACGCCGGTCTCCAGCCCAGCCAGCGTGTGACGATCCTGATCAGCAATTACGAAGAAGTCGGGCACGGCGCATCGACTGGAATTCCGCCGGACGTAAAAGATCTGCTCACGGTAGACATGGCCGCTGTCGGTCCGGGACAAACCAGCGACGAGTTCTCCGTGGGCATCTGCGTCAAGGATTCCGGCGGGCCGTATCACATCGAAATGAGGCGCAAGATGGTCGCGCTGGCGGAAGGCGCTGGAATCCCGTACAGGCTCGACGTTTACCCGTTCTACGGGTCAGACGGCGAGGCGGCCTGGCGCGCCGGCGCGGATATGATGGTCGGGTTGATTGGCCCCGGCGTCGAGGCCAGTCACTCGTACGAGCGCACGCATAAGGACTCGCTTGCCGCCACAGCACGGCTGATCGCCGAGTTTATGCTGTCGTAACACGGCGCTCCGCTGCGTGCTATCTGCGAGCCGCGATCGCCCTGATCGCGGCTGGATTGTATTAGCGGAGTTCCAGTTCCGAGTAAGCGATGCGCGCCGAATAGACCAGTGGCTCATTGAACAGGATCATGTCGAGACAGCGACAGACAGTAAAGACATTGGAAATGTTTGCAATCGGCGGTCATTGCGCTGGGAGTTTGTTGTGGCGTTTAGCGATGTTCGCGAATGAATTGAGGCGGATTAAGATAGCCCCAGGCTTGCGGCGCGGCGCGCGACGCCGTGTCGTCCCAGGTGTAGCCTAACCCCGGCGCGCGGCCGTTGCACGTGCCTCGTCCGCCGGCCGAGCCGGTGGGAAACAGGTTTGACCCATCGCCCCAGGTACGGATTTCCCAGTGGAGATGCGAGTTGGGGCCGCGATCAAGGATGCGGCCAATGAGATCGCCCCGGCGCACGACCTGGCCTCGAACGATGTTAAGGTGATCGAGATGCCAGTACGCTGACCAGCCGTGCGTGCCATCTTGCAGCGCGTGTTCGATCGCCACGATGTCGCCTTCGCTTCCGGTCGCTTGCGTCCACGCCACTACGCCGTGCGCCACCGCTGACACGGGCGCGTCGGCGGCCAGGCCGGGTGCAACTTGCCCGCGCGCGTCGAGCGCGAACCAGTCTTCGCCGGCGTGGTACAGCTTGTCGAACGGCACGCGGTCACCGTTACGATCGACGAAGCACTTGCCGGCGCTGCCCAATCCCGGATTCTGCACGCCGAAGCGCGTGTCGATGTTGAGTGGGCCGGTCACGTTGTAGACATACGCGCCGAAGCGGGTCGGATCGAGCGGGAAGTCGAAGATGTCAGCCGGGATCGGCGTGGCGGGCGAGAGGGTTGGAGGGGGAGGAGTCGGCGCTGGGTCGCTTGTCGAGTTGGCGCATGCGGCCAGAACCACGAGAGCAATCACATAAGCAATGATCGCGCCGGCGAGCGTCGATAGCAGGTTGACCGCATCGTTTGTCATCCACCGCCAGCCGCGCAGATGCTGATTGGGCGTGCCGTCGCGATCGATCGGTTTCTCGGTTTCCTTGCCGCGCTTGTCGGAGTAGTAAATGCCTTGAACAGTCGCGCCGAGCAGGCTATCGAACAGCGATCCGGCCAGCCCGGCGCTCGCCCCGATCGGCAGCAGCGGCCAATCGCTGCGAAAGAGCGCGGCCAGCCCGCCGATCAGCGCCGCTCCACTCAACCCCGACAGCGTTCCAAGCCACGTCACGCCGCCCGAGGCGCCCGGCGCGACGACGCGGCCGTTTGTAATCAGTCGTGGCTTGCGTTTGGCGAGGACGCCGAGCTCGGTCGCCCACGTGTCGGCGTTGGCCTCGGCCAGCGCCCCGACGAATGCCGCGAGCAAGGGTCTCGTTCCCTCGGCGGACGCAGGATTCGATGCGGCGATCCCGAACACGATGGCGACTGCTGCCGCTACGCTGCCGTTAGCCAAGGCTTGAGCGAGATCGCGCGGGCCGCCCTTAGCGAACGCTTCGGTCACTTCGACTTTGGCACTCGCTTTATATCGCGTGAGCAGCGAGGATGAAGCGAAGAACGCGATGAGCAGCAGGCCCCAATCCAACCCACCGAAACCGAAGATCGATGTGCCGGTGAGCACCGCGCCCAGCCAGCCCGATCGGGTCAGCGCCTCGCGCCGGTATCCGGCATAACCGATCAGTGTGCTGAGGGCGAGGCCGAGGAGCAGGCCAGGAAGCCGGTCCAAGAGTCGATTACCCCGTGTTCTCCCCATTCACAGCGGATATCGAATTCCTGCTGATCGAAGGTCATGGTTGCTTGCTCCTTATGGTCGATATTGCGGACGGCTCAAACCTGCCCAACCGCTCGCTTGACTTTCAGCCAGTGAAAACTCCTGCGAGCTCTCGACTCAGATATGATGCTTGGATGTCGATTCGATGAAGCATGCCACTTGTTTATGGGCGAAGCCGCTCTGCCGTCTCTGCGATCCGTTCGGCGATAGCGCGCACGGCAATGTCGGGCACACCGTCGACCGCTTTCGATTGCGGCCGCAGGTCGACCGGATCGTTAACGTAGTCCACGCTCACGAAGACATCGTCTTCAGCGCGCTGAGCGATCTCGGTCGAGAAAATGTCGAGCCGGCTGATACGAGCAATCGTCCGGGCGATGTCTCGCAGCGGCGACAAGCCGAAGCGCGCTTCTTCGGCCGCCGTCAAGGATCGATACACGTGCGTCTGGACGTTCCACCAGAACGGCAGGGCATCGCCCAGCGCGAACAGCACGCGAAACCAGGCCGGCCCGGCGTCGGTGCGACGCGGGGTGACCCAGGCTTGAACGAGATATTTATCCGTGGGGATTTCCTGCCGGATGTGTTGAACCTGCGGCCAGGTCGTCAGATCGCGTTCGACGCCGGTACCGCCTCCGCCATGCGCCGGTTTCAGGATGAACCGTTCGCCGAGCGGCGCGAGATCGGGTGGGGGGAGATTGGGCATCTCGTTGAACGGCGGCAGCACGATCGTGTGCGGCGTGTGCAGGCCAGCCGCGATGAACTCTAAATGCATCGTGGCCTTGTCCCAGGCGCGCAGCGCCAAAGGCCGATCGTTGAGGATGCGGACGCCCTTCGCGTGGCACTCGTCGACGAGTGGATAAAATGCTTCGTCGATGTCCCAGGCGCGGTCGAGTAGGACGCGCAGTGCGATGTCGGTGGAGCGCAGTCGATCGAGCGTGGCGGTCAGCGTCTGGGGCGTGACTTGCAGCAGTGACAAAGCGCGAGCGCGGCAGGCTGCGTCGAGCAGCGCGGCGAAATCGGCGTCGTGTTCCCAATTCCAGGCGATGGCGATGTCGAAAGCTTGCGGCATGGCGGGAGTGAGTGTACCATAGGTTGCGTATAGTTTTGAGCCGTACCCTCTGAAGAAGGC
>JBOGUH010000551.1:0-7978 GCA_050695975.1 Anaerolineae bacterium | reverse complement strand
CGCACAGCTCGGCCTGGAGCGGCCGCCCGCGCAGCAGCGCGTCGACCGACGCGGACACATCGTGATGCACGGTCAGCCGATCGCGCTCTTGAATCTCGACCAGGATGTCGAAAGTGGGCGGCGCGCGCCGTTCGAGCACGGTCTTCTGCGTGCCCCGCCGCCGCGCTTCTTCGTCCGACAGCGTGACGCTCTCGATGCCGCCGACCAGGTCGGACAGGGTCGGGTTGAGCAGGAGGTTGTCGAGCGTGTTGCCGTGCGCCGTGCCGATCAGCTGCACGCCGCGCTCGGCGATCGTCCGCGCGGCGGCCGCCTCCAGCTCGCGGCCGATCTCGTCGATGACGATCACTTCCGGGTTGTGGTTCTCGACGGCTTCGATCATCACTTCGTGCTGGTGCGACGGCGTGGTCACCTGCATGCGTCGCGCGCGGCCGACGGCCGGATGCGGGATGTCGCCGTCGCCGCCGATTTCGTTCGACGTGTCCACGATGACGACGCGCCGGTTGGGCACCTGATCGGACGGCTTGCCTTCCGCCAGCACGCGGGCCACTTCACGCAGCATGGTCGTCTTGCCGACGCCGGGGCGGCCCAGTATGAGAATGCTCTTGCCGGTGCGGATGATGTCTTCGATCACGTCGATGGTGCCGTACACCGCCCGCCCAACGCGGCAGGTGAGTCCCACCACATGGCCGCGCCGGTTGCGGATGCCGCTGATGCGGTGCAGGGTGCGCTCCATGCCGGCACGGTTGTCGGCGTCGAAGTCGCCGATGCGCGATACGACCGTGTCGATCTCGGTCTGGGTCACTTCGGCGTCGCTCAATTCGATCTCGGCGTCGACGAAGCGCGCTTCGGGCCGCCGGCCCAGGTCGAGCACGATTTCAAGCAGCTCGTTGCTGCGATTCGCCCGGCGCACCGCTTCGGCGATCGGCGCGGGCAACACATCGAGTAATACGTGCAGGTCGTCGGTGATGCGTAGTTGTGGCATAGTCGCTCTTCAAGTCAGTTGTCTGGGTCCCCTCAGTTCCCTCGCCAGGAACTCAAATCTCACGATTGAGGCACTTTGGCGCGGACTTCCAACGCCTGGGCGTGCGCCAGCACCGGCTCAGGCTCGGTGACGTGGGCCACGAGATGCTTGACCATCAGCACACTCGCCCCGAACGATTCGAACCCGATCGATTCGAGCGGGCGGCGCAGCCATTCCTGATAGCGGCGCACGCCGCAGAAGATCGGCTTATCCCACGCCGGGCCGAGTTCGGCCAGGGCCTGGCTCATAATGTGCGCCGCGCGCGCTTCGGCGTCGGGATGGATGAGTAGGTTGAACCACGCGCCGTGCGACCCGCGCCGCACTTCGACGTATGCGGCCAACTCGCCTTTCTCGTGATAGACATACCCGCGCGCGCCCGATCGACCGGCCCGCGGCGTGCCTTCGGCCAGATGCGCCAGGCGCGGCGCGGTGTTGAAGTACAACTGCTGGATCGACCAGGTGTCGGCGTCCGCGCACAATCGCAGCGCGCCCTGGACCGGAGCGGGTCGGCGCGCCGCGTCGAGCCGGAAGATGTCCTGTCGTAAATAGATCGCGAAGCCGGCTCGGCGCAGCACATCGACTTCGTCGCCGTCTTCGGGCGCTTCGGCAATTAGGTGATGCAGCCCCAGACGCGCGGCGTCGACGCCGACGTACTCCAGCAGATTGAGCCACACATCCTCCGCACCATCGCCAGAGACTAACGCCGGCGCGATGAATGTCACGTAACCCCGCGTGGTTCCGCGCCGGGGTCGCAACTGCGCCAGGCCAGTGAGCTGTTCGGAGTGATCGGCGAGTGTGTCGCGACAGACGTACGTGCGCGGGCCGCGACTTTGCAGCGAGAGGAAGGAAGCCAGCGCCGACTGGAGTGGGCGAGGCTTCTGGGTGAGGGCCAGTTCGGTGTTAAGCGGTGTGCCCTGGTTTTCCAGCTGCGCCACCAGAGTCACGTCGCGAAGATCAAAGGGGCGTATCATGGTCATTACATCCTCCCGCAGGTTTGCCTGCCCGGGCTGGCGCCAGCAGGCCAGGGAAACCTGCGGGAGAGTTAGCTACCGATCTTCGATCAACTTCAGAAAGAAGCGATGGAAGCGATCATCTGCCGACAGTTCGGGATGGAACGACGTCGCCAGCAGGTTGCCCTGTCGCACGGCGACGATCGCCGGTTCGCCGTTCCGATCGATCCGCGCGAGCACATCCACGCCCGCGCCGGCCGATTCGATCAGCGGCGCGCGGATGAAGATAGCGTGGAAGGGGCGTGTCCCTTCGATGCCTTTCACGTCTAGGTCGGCCTCGAACGAATCGACCTGTCGCCCAAACGCATTGCGCTTGACTGTCACATCCATCAAGCCGAGCAGCGGCTGATCGCGTGCCACATCCTTGGCCATGAAGATCATGCCGGCGCACGTGCCCCACATCGGTTTGCGGGATTCAGCCATCGCCCGCAGCGGCTCGATCAGATCATACGTCACAGCCAATTTGCCAATAGTGGTCGATTCGCCGCCGGGGATGATCAGGCCGTCCAGTCCTTCAAGGTCTTTCGGCAGGCGTACCTCGCGTGTTTCGACGCCGAGCCGGTCCAGGGCTTTTTCGTGTTCGATGAAATCCCCTTGCAAGGCCAGAACGCCGATTTTCATGATCGCAGCTTTTCGCTCCTGATGTAGTGTCACACCTTTATCTTCGCTCATAGATGCTGCGGCGATGACCGACCAAGTGAACAATGATGATTCTGTCCTCGCGCGATGCGGGATAGATGACGCGGTAATCGCCGACACGCAGCTTGAACAGACCCTTGAATTCGCCCGTCAATGCTTCGTGAGACATTTGATCGAAACTCTCAGATAGCCACTTGATTTTGTCCAAGACTCGTTGAGCGTTAGTATTGCTCAATCGCCGCAGGCCGTCCCGCGCTTCGGGGCGGAACGCAACCGCGTATGGCTCTACCATGTCAGTCCTAGCTCGCTGGCAACGTCCTTCGCGAGAATTCCGCGCTCGCCGCGCTTGACGGCTGCCATGGACCGGCGCAGTTTGGCCTTGACGTGAGGCTTAAGTTCAAGCCCCTTGTCAGGATCGCCGAACAACTCGATCATCTTGCGCTCGATCACACTTTCAATCAGAGCTTCTAGCTGTGGTACAGTGAGCTGAGATACGGTTTTCATTGCATCTTTCCTCAATCGCGCGAAGCATGAATCCTGTGTAAAGATAGCATCAATCATCAAGCTACTATCAGTTCATCTGACAAAGCCTGAAGATACTTCATCCAGCACTGGGTCGGTAGTGTCGCCCGTCAATCCGAGATAGCGCTCAAAGAGTCGGATTTTTTCCAGCGTCGTCATAGCGCAAAACCAACCTCATCTCGTTTGTCGGTTCAAAGCCCAGCGACTCGTACAGCAGCCGTCCGGCCTCGCTGGCGTGGAGCGTCAGCCTCCGCAGACCCTCGACCCGACACACCTCGATCGCGGTCTGGACGATACGCCGGGCCAAACCGCGCCGGCGGTATTCAGGCGCCGTGTAGACACTGTGCAACAGGGCGAGGCGCTCGGTCAAGTCGTTGGGCCGTGGCGGCCAGACGAGGAACGAAACGGCCCCGCTGGCGACGATCCGTCCTGCCGCCTCGATAACCCAAGCCCGCAGCGTGTCATCACCGAGATGAGCGTGCAGGTGAAGCGCGTAAGCGGCGTCCATCGCATACAGGCCGGCCGGATCCTGAGCCGTTCCCCGGGCCGAGGCCATGTCCTCGAACATCCGCCGCCGGTGACTGACCAGCGCGGGGATGTCGGCTGGCGTCGCGTCGCGCAGCGGGAGGTCGTCTACCATCCGCGCGGGGCTAATCGCTCGGGTTCCGGGATCGACATGACGGTGCGCCCGACCATCGGATCGCCCAGGTTTTTACTGACCTCGGCGATGATGCTCGCATCAGTGTAGTGCGTCACCGCCTCGACGATGGCTTTGGCGCGCCGGGCCGGGTCGCCCGATTTGAAGATGCCCGAACCAACGAACACACCATCGACGCCGAGCTGCATCATCAACGCCGCGTCGGCCGGTGTGGCGACGCCGCCGGCGGCGAAGTTGACCACCGGCAGGCGGCCGAGTTCCTTGGTTTCTACGACCAGTTCGTACGGCGCGCCGATCTCTTTGGCGTACGCCATCAGCTCTTCGTCGGCCATCGTCGTCAGGCGGCGGATGTCGCCGATGACGGCGCGGGCGTGGCGCACGGCTTCGACCACGTCGCCGGTGCCGGCCTCGCCCTTGGTGCGGATCATCGCCGCGCCTTCGCCGATGCGCCGCAGCGCTTCGCCCAGGTTGCGGCAGCCGCACACGAACGGCGCCTTGAAGTTGTGCTTGTTAATGTGATGCGCTTCGTCGGCCGGTGTCAGCACTTCGCTTTCGTCGATGTAATCGACGCCGAGCGCTTCCAGCACCTGCGCTTCCACGAAGTGGCCGATGCGGCACTTGGCCATGACCGGGATGCTGACCGCGTCGATGATCTTGAGGATCAGTTCCGGATCGCTCATGCGGGCGACGCCGCCCTGAGCCCGAATGTCGGCCGGCACACGCTCCAGGGCCATCACCGCGCACGCGCCAGCATCTTCGGCGATCTTAGCGTGCTCGGGCGTCACCACATCCATAATCACGCCACCCTTCAACATCTGGGCCAGTCCGCGCTTGATCGTGACCGTTCCAACTTCCTTGTTCATAGTTTTCTACCTCCCCGCTTCAGCGGGATAACGAGCGTGACACGCTAAGATTTTACCACGAATCGGTGCGCGACTACAACGATCGTGCAGGGTTGCGGTGCATTTCACTTTTGTGGCGAGTTTTCCACATGTCATCCTGAGCCGCGAAGCGGCGAAGGGTCTCAGCGCCAGCAGGCGAGATGCTTCGCTTCGCTTCGCTCAGCATGACAAGCCGGCACGCGCGCTTATGTTTGTCACCGAATTGAAATGCACGCGCAGGGTTGCGGGTAAGCGTTCAGTTGGTATCCACAAAATCGTCCACGCAGGCGAACGAAAAGAAGAAAAATAGATGTGCGCAACCGCCGGTCAAAAGTCGATTGACGGATTTGGCAGAATTCATATAATTGCAACAGTTCAATTAGCACAATTCGGAAGCGATGAATCTTCGACTCAATCCGAAAAGCGGCGTCCCGATTTACGCCCAGATCGCCGAGCGCGTCCGGCATCTGGTCGCCACGGGCGCTCTGAAGCCAGGCCAGCAGTTGCCAACCGTGCGCGCTTTGGCAGTGGCGCTGCGGGTGAACGCCAACACCGTCGCCCGCGCGTACGATCTGCTCGACGAGGCCGGGGTGATCTCAACGCAGCAGGGTCGCGGCACGTACATTGCCGATCGGCCAGACGAGGTGCATTTGAACGCCCACCGGCGCGATGCGCTGCGTGCGATTGTCAGTCGTGCTTTGCTCGAAGCGTTAAGCCTGGGCTACACACCGGGTGAGATCGAAGAAGCCTCCGCCGAACAGCTGAAGCAGTGGCGGCGCAAGCACAAAGCCCGGTGAAGTCGTGTGTGAGGTACCGGAGTGTGGGAGTGAGCACTCACTCAACCACGCCTTAGAGCGAATTCCTAATTGGTTTACGACAGGCATCCTGAGCGGAGTCACCAAGTCCTGCGGACACCACCCAGCATGAACATGAGTCAGCGGAGGCGGCTCCGTGCGCAGCCTCCCCGCGGGACACGCCGCCGGATCAGCCGGGCGTGGGAGCCCGGTCCGCTGGGAAAGTATTTTCATCTCAGCGGCAGGCGTTCTTCGACCCTTCGGCTGCGCTCAGGGCAGGCTTCACTGCGTTCCGCTCAGAATGCGCCTGCCGCGTAGTCGAAGGATGCCGTAAATCAAAGTGGAAACCGCTATTAATAGCAGCAGGAGAATTAAATTATGATTCGAACCGAAGGATTGACCAAGACGTTTGACGGCGACAAGAAGACCGGCAAGATCACCGCCGTCGATCGACTCGACCTCGATGTGAAGCAAGGCGAGGTGTTTGGCTTCCTCGGCCCGAACGGCGCAGGCAAGACGACCACGGTGCGTATGCTGTGCACGCTGATCGGCGCGACGGCGGGTCAGGCCTGGGTGAACGATCTGGAAGTCGGCAAAGACGATATGGCGATCCGCGCCTCGGTCGGCATCCTGACTGAGCAGCCCGGCATGTACGATCGATTGAGCGCCGAGAAGAACCTCGATATTTACGCGCGGCTGTACGGCGTGCCGGACCCCGCCGGCCAGGTCGAGAAATATCTGCGCATGCTCGATCTGTGGGAGCGCCGGCGTGACCCGGCCGGCTCGTTCTCCAAAGGCATGAAGCAGAAGCTGGCCATCGCCCGGGCGATCCTGCACGAGCCGAAAACGTTGTTCCTCGACGAGCCGACCGCCGCGCTCGATCCCGAAGCGGCCAAACTGGTGCGCGATTTCATCGAAGAGCTGAAGACCGAAGGGCGGACGATCTTCCTGTGCACCCACAACCTGGACGAAGCCGATCGGCTGTGCGATCGGATTGCCGTGTTCAAGCATCGGATCATCAAAGTCGACTCGCCGAGCCGGATGCGCACGTCACTGTTCGGGCGCACGGTCGAGTTTCGGCTGCGGCGCGTCGACGAGTCGATGGCCGCCGCGTTGAAACGCTTCGACTTCGTGAAGAGCGCGGAGGTCAGCGACGGCAAACTCGTCGTCGGGATGGACGATCCCGAATCGGGCAATCCGCAGTTGATCGAGGCGCTCGTCGAAGCCGGGGCCGAGGTGCAGTTCGTCAACGAAGTGCGCCACTCGCTGGAAGATGTGTATCTCTCGTTGATCAACGAAAGCAGGTAAGGAACCATGATGCGCATCCGAACCCTCATCGACAAAGAATGGGCCGAGGTCTTCAAGAACAAGCTGGTCCTGTTCACGGTCGGGCTGCTACCGCTGATCTTCACGGCTTTGCTGCTGTTCCAGTTAGCTGCCACCCGCCAGATCGATCCCGGCGAGATCAATGACGCGCCTGGCAACATTAGCCAGGCTTGCCGGCGGGCGGGATTGAGCGATGCCGAGTGCGCGCAGATTTACCTCACCAACTCGCTTATGCTGCTCTTCTTGATGATGCCGTTGATCATTCCGGGCACGATCGCCTCGTACAGCATCGTCGGTGAGAAGACGACGCGCTCGCTGGAGCCGCTGCTGGCGACGCCGACTTCGACGACCGAGATCGTCCTGGGCAAGGGGCTGGCTGCCGCGCTGCCGGCCATCGCTGCGACGTGGCTGTCGTTCGGGATCTTCTTGTTGGGCGCGCGCTTTCTCGTCGCCAGCGACCAGGTGTACGCGGCCATCGCTCAGCCGATGTGGCTGGTGGCCATGGCGCTGGTCGTGCCGCTACTGACTGTACTCTCGGTCAGTATTGCTATGGTGATCTCGTCGCGTGTCAACGATCCGCGCGAGGCCGAGCAGATCGGCGCCGTCGTCGTGATCCCGCTGGTGGCTTTGCTCCTCGCCCAGGTCTTCGGGCTGGTCGCGTTGAACCTAGCCGGTATGATTGTCATGAGCCTCATTCTGCTGGCAATCGACGCGGCGATGGTCGCGCTGGGCGTGAAGCTGTTCCAGCGCGAGACGATCCTGACGCGCTGGCGCTGATCCAGACGAAGGACGAATGACCCATGGCGAAGGCTTTCGTCCTTCGTCAATGTTCGACGTGAAACGCGGGCGAGGCAAGTGCTCCGCCCGTTTGCGTTCGCGGCGCGGCGATGCTAAGATTCGACCCCTACCCGTCCGATCGAGGAGGTCGCCATGTCCCGCCGCCAGAGCCTCTGGAACGCGCTGAAGAACATCACGATCATCGTGTCCTTGTTCGTCAACCTGATCCTGATCATCGCGCTGGTCATCATCGCCAGCCAGATCGGCAACATCAAAGCGGCGCTCAACGGTGTGGTAGGCCAGCTCGATACGGCGTTCACCTCGCTCGGCGCGGCGGTGGTGCAGGACAC
>JBOGUH010000550.1:0-3474 GCA_050695975.1 Anaerolineae bacterium | reverse complement strand
ATGAAGTGGCGTCCGGCCCAGCCCAGATATAGACCGCCGGCCAACGTGAGCGCCCAGTCGGCGACGGCGGTTGTGGTGCGGTGCGCCATGTGCCAGGCCAGCGAGGCGATCAGCGACAGGCTGATCGCGGCCGGCGCGAGGTTCACCTGCGGCAGCATCGGGTCGACCAGCAGTGCGGCGATCAGTGCTAAAGCGATGCCCCAGGCGGGTCGAAAGCCGCCGCGTTCCATCAACCGCACGTACTCCCCAGTGGCGACGCCCAGTACGATGAGCAGCATGCCGGTGAGCGCCCAGCCGCCGATCGCGATCAACGCAATAGCCAGCGGGGCAAGGACGAGCGCGCTGAGCGCGCGGGTCAGCAGCATGGTGAGGTCAGCGCACGGCGCTTAGCTGCGCAGTCGTCAGCCCGAAGCGGCGCTCGCGCCGGGCGTAGTGTTCCAGTGCCCTACGCAGTTCGTTCTCGTCGAAGTCGGGCCAATAGGCGGGCGTCGAGTACAGCTCGGCGTACGCGCCCTGCCACAGCAGGAAGTTGCTGATGCGCGCTTCGCCGCTGGTGCGAATGATCAGATCGGGGTCGGGCAGGCCGCCGGTATACAGATAGCGGCTGAACAACGCTTCGTCCACGTCCTGGGATGCGACGTGGTCGGCGATGATCGCGCGCACGGCATCGAGGATCTCCTGCCGCCCGCCATAATTGAAGGCGATGTTAAGGATGAGCGTCGTGTTGTTCCGGGTGAGTTCGATCGCCTGTTTGATCTTTTTCTGGAGATTGAGCGCGACGCCATCCAGCTGACCCAGGTGGCGAATCTGTACGCCTTCCTGGTGCAGGGCTTTCACTTCGCGGACGATGTACTGGTCGAGGATCGTCATCAAGCCATTGACTTCCTCTTCGGGGCGCCGCCAGTTTTCGGTCGAGAAGGCGTAGATCGTGAGAATCTTGATGCCGAAGTCTTTGCAGGAGCGCAGCACGCGGCGCAGATTTTCGGTTCCCGCGCGGTGACCGAACAAGCGCGGCTGGCCACGGGCCTGGGCCCAGCGGCCGTTGCCATCCATGATGATCGCGAGATGATAGGGGACTGCCGGCAGGTGTGATGATTCGCTCATGGAGAGTCGCGGAGCGTGCGCCCCGCGCACAGCCCCGCAAGCAGGACTACACTTCTCGAATGTCTTGTTCTTTGCGCCGGCCGACCGCGTCGACTTGCTCGACATACTTGTCGGTGAGTTTCTGCAGGTCGTCGCGGCCGCGTTTGAGATCGTCTTCCGAAATCAGTTTTTCTTTCTGAAACTCGCGCATCTGGTCCTGGGCATCGCGTCGGACGTTGCGTACCGCGATGCGGGCCTCTTCGACGCGCTTGTGGACGACTTTGACCAGTTCGTTGCGCCGCTCTTCGTTGAGGCGCGGAATTTGCAGACGGATGATCTTGCCGTCGTTGTTGGGCGTCAGGCCGAGCTCGGAGGCTAGGATGGCGCGCTCGATGTCCTTGAGCGAGCCGGGATCGTAAGGCCGGACGGTGAGCAGCTGCGGTTCGGGCGCGGAGATGGTGGCGAGCTGTTCGAGCGGCGTGGCTGTGTCGTAGTAGTTGACCGACAGCCGTTCGATCAGGGCCGGCGAGGCGCGTCCGGTGCGGATGCCTTTGAGATCCTGCTCCAGGACCTCGACGGACTTATGCATGTGTCCTTCGGCTTCTTTGAGGATATCTTTGACCATCGTGGGAGTCCTTCGACGGTGCTCAGGACAAGTCCTTCGACTGTTACCTGAGAATGATGTTATTGTAAGCGCGGACGGGCTTTGTGGCAAGCACGTGAGTGTGGGAGTGGCAGGTGACCTTTCAGACAGCCGCTTAGCGATAAATGAGAGTGCCGATCGACTCGCCCATCACCGCGCGCTCCAGGCTGTTCGGCTGCCACAGGTCGAGCACGAGGATGGGCAGGTCGTTGTCCATGCACAGCGAGATGGCGGTGGAGTCCATCACGCCGACGCGCAGGTTGAGCGCATCGATGTACGACAGCGTTTCGAAGCGCTGGGCCTGGGGGTTGATGCGCGGGTCTTCGCCGTAGACCGCATCGACCTTGGTCGCTTTGATCACGACGTCGGCGCCGATCTCCATCGCGCGCAGTGCGCCGGCGGTGTCGGTGGTGAAATAGGGATTGCCCGTCCCGCCGCCGATGATCACGACGCGGTTCTTTTCCAGGTGGCGGATGGCGCGCAATCGAATGTACGGCTCGGCGACGCTCTGCATGGTGATGGCGGTTTGGACGCGGGTGGTGAGGCCGATGCGCTCCAGCGCGTCTTGCAGCGCGAGCGCGTTCATGACGGTGGCGATCATGCCCATGTGGTCGGCGGTGGCGCGCTCCATGCCATGAGCTAACCCATCTTTGCCGCGCCACAGGTTGCCGGCGCCCAAGACGATGGCGACCTGAACGTCGTGGTCTTTGACGGCCTTGATTTTGGCGGCGACTTCTTCCGCCATGTCGGGGCTGATCCCGAAACCGCTCGGCCCGGCCAGTGCCTCGCCACCGAGCTTCAACAGGATGCGCTTGTACTTGGGGACGGCCATGACGTCTCGCAGGATGGAGTCAAAATGACCGGCACTTCAATAGTGCCGGTCATTTGAAAATCATTCGCCGCCGATTTCATATCGGACAAAACGCCGGACGACGATGTTCTCGCCGAGCTGGGCGACGGCCTGATTGACCAGATCGCCGATGCGTACCTTGTCGTCCTTGATGTACGACTGGCGCAGCAGGCAGACGCCGTCGTAGAACTTGTCGAGCTTGCCTTCGACGATCTTCTCAATGACCTGGGCCGGCTTGCCGGTCGCTTCGGCCTCTTTGCGGTAAGTAGCGCGCTCGGCGTCGCGCACGTCGGCCGGCACGTCTTCGGGCTTGAGGTAGCGCGGGTCAGCCATGGCGATGTGCATCGCCAGGTTCTGAGCCAGCGCGCCGAACTCCGGCGTGCGCGCGACGAAATCGGTTTCGGTGTTGACTTCGACCAGCACGGCGACGCGGCCATTATGGTGGATGTACGATCCGACGACGCCGTCGCTGGCGCGGCGATCGGCTTTCTTAGAGGCCTTGGCGAGGCCCTTTTCGCGCAAATGAGCCAGCGCCTTGTCGAAGTCGCCGCCGGATTTTTTCAGGGCTTCGCGACTATCCAGGACGCCGGCGCCACTCGCTTCTCGCAGTTTCTTGATTTGATCCACAGTAATTTCCACGACTGAACTCCCGATATGTGCGTTGCGACTAATTGCCTATGCTTCATTATCCGAGTCGGCCTCAGCCTCTATCTTGTCTTCAGCCTCGAGGTCGCTCGCCGCATCGCCGAAGTCGAGCTGTCCGGCGCGCAGTTTGGCTAGCGTAGCCTCGCCGAGATAGGTTTCGTCGGCCTCGACCGCCTCTTCGATCCCGGCGGCGGGAACATCTTTGCGCGTCGACATACCCTCGAGCGCGGCATCGGCCAGCTTGCCGACGACG
>JBOGUH010000549.1:0-2615 GCA_050695975.1 Anaerolineae bacterium | reverse complement strand
TAGGGTGGCAGCGCATTGGATTATACCAGCCGGATACTGAATTGACAAGACATTCGCTCTGGTGATTGCACATAAATCAGTTGAACCACAGAGACACGGAGTTCACGGAGATTCCAAAAGGCTTTTCTCCGTGCTCTGTGCGCCTCCGTAGTGAGAGATGCATGATCACCAGATTCACCATTCAGCTGGGTCGAACGGTCGGCAGCTTCAGGGTGAACGTGGTGCCGGCGCCCACCCGGCTCTCGACGTCGATCTGGCCGCCGTGCGCTTCGACGATCTCCTTGACGATCGACAGCCCCAGGCCGGTGCCCGTCGCCCAGCCCTCGCTGTCTTGCACGCGATAGAACTTCTCGAAAATGTGCGGCAGGTCTGTCGCGGGGATGCCCCGTCCAGTGTCTTGGACGGATACTTGGACGCTGGCATTGGCCTGCAGCACTGCGGTATGCACGTGGCCATTGGAGCCGGTATACTTGACGGCATTGCCGAGCAGGTTCATCAGCACCTGCTTCAGACGGCCGCGATCTCCGTGAACCAATGGCATATCCGCCGGCGTCTCGAAACGCAGCGAGATATTCTTCTGGTGCACCTGCGGCATCATCACCGAGATACAATCGCGCAGCAGCGCGCAGATGTCGACAGGTTCGTACGCCATACGCGCACGACCGGACTGCAGGCGGGCCAGGTCGAGGAAGTCGTTGATCATCGTCGTCAGGCGCATGGCCTCCTGCAGCACGGTCTCCACGAACGCGCGCTGTTGATCCGGCTTGATGTCGGTGCGCGTCAGCAGCTCGCTGTAAGCCACGATGCTGGTGAGCGGCGTGCGCAGTTCGTGCACCATTTCGGAGATCAAGTCGCTCTGCTGAAACAGCCGGGCGTTCTCAATCGCGACGGCTGCCTGCGCGGCGAGCGAGGTAAGCACGTCCACGTCTTCATCGTTGAACGGCGTGTCGTCAATGCGGTTGACCACTTCCAGTACGCCGATCGTGCGGCCTTTGACTTTAAGGGGTAGGGCGATCAGCGCGCGCGTTCGAAAGCCCGACTGCTCGTCGGCGACGCGCGAGAAGCGCGGGTCTTTGTTGACGTCGTCGATCACCTGCGCCCGACCCTGCCGGGCGACCCAGCCGGCCAGGCTTTGGGACGGGACGATGACGCGCTTGACCTCCTCACTCTTCGTGCCAGTCGCTGCTTCGAAGGTCAACTCGCCGGTCTTGAGATCGGTCAATAAGATCGACGACGCTTCCGTCGTCGTGATTTCGCGAGCAGCCTTGATGATCAGGTCGAGTAGGGCGGGCAGATCGAGCGTCAAGGTGAGGACGCGACTGAGCTCGAGGACGCGGCGGAAGCGCGCCAGGCGGGCCTGGAGTTCGGCAGTGTGGGCCAGGTTCTCTTGTGTTCAGAGCGGCATCCCTATGCCGCGTTGGGGCGGGCACGGGGATGCCCGTCTTCCAGCCTCGCGCCGATCTGCGGCAGGGCTTCGGCGACATCCCCGCGAATCAATACGTCGGCCCAGGCGTCCAGATGGGTGTGGCTCAAGTTGACGATGATCAGCTTGGCGCGATGAGTCAGCGCCAGGTCAGGCAGGTCGGCGGCCGGCGCCACCTCCAAAGACGAGCCGGCGATCAGCATCACATCGCAGCGGCGCGCCGCCTGGGTCGCTGCTCGCAGAGCGTGGGCCGGCAGCGCCTCGCCGAACAGCGTCAGGTTGGGCTTCAACACGCCGCCGCACTGCGGGCAGCGCGGCGTGAGTCCGTCGGCGATGAATTTCGAAAGGTAGGCCTCAGATAGGACAACGTGGTAGCAGCTCAGGCAGGTCGCTTCGCGCACGTGACCGTGGACTTCGGCCACGCGCGCCGACCCGGCCTGCTGGAGCAGACCGTCGATGTTCTGGGTAATGATCATATGCAGGATACCGAGCCGCTCGAGGTGTGCCAGCGCGGTGTGCGCGGCATTCGGCTTGGCGCTGCAGATCGTTGCGGCCAACGGGCGAATCCAGTCAAAGAATCGCTGCGGATTCTCACGAAAGGCGTAGATCGTCGCAACCTCCATCGGATCGGCATGCTCCCACAGCCCGTTTCCCGCGCTGCGAAAGTCGGGGATGCCGGAAGGCGTGCTGATACCCGCGCCGGTCAAGGCGACGGCGTGTTGGGCGTTGCGCAGCATACCGGCCGCGCGGTCGATCAGCTCTTGCATCACGGAATCAATTAGCGTCAGGCCGGACCCAGCATCACGAAATTCGCCAATTGGCGGAACTGGTCGGACACAATGTTGCCAGGCTGAACCATGATGATCGGCGCGCCCTGGTCTGACGCCTGAAATGCGACTTCGGGCACAGGTGTAACGACGACGACGATGTCGCGGTTGAGCAGGCCCTCGATCGTGCCTTTGCTCAAACTCGCCGCAGACGGCGTTCGATTGACCACGACGCTCACCAGTTTGTCGGGCCCGACTCCGGCCTTTTCCAGTTGAGACAATATCAACTGCGCCAGTATGACGGAGGTGCGCTGCGGCTCCAACGTCACGACGACTCTCGAACACAGACGAAGTGCGGCCTGAACCCCTGCGTCGATGCGCGCGCCGAGATCGAGAAGAACCACGTCGGACAGACTGGCCAGTTG
>JBOGUH010000548.1:0-4465 GCA_050695975.1 Anaerolineae bacterium | reverse complement strand
ATCGTGTAGTGCTCGAGCAAGTAGCTAATGAGGATCGCGGTGGTAGACCAGAACAGGACGCCGGTCAGGGCGATAGCGTAGCCTTTGTTGAGTGAGCGGGTGGGGGAGGTTGAGAGGGGGCGAGTGGTATCCATGAAGTTAGAGTTAGAGTTTGGAGTTAGAGTGAGAGTGAGCGAGTCAGCGAATCAGCGAGTCAAGGGGTCGTGGGAGTCATCTCCAGATGACGATTCCAGACGGCGATTCCAGATGACGATTACCGTGACATCGAATCAACAACTCATCGGTGAAAGGACAACACGAGTACGCGGCGCGTGTCAGGCGTGACAAGAAACGGTTGGCCGACGCGGAAGCCGGCGACCCACGCGATCTGATCCTTGGCGACGATCAGCGGCAGGCGATCGCGCACGTGCTGGGGGATCTTGGTGTTCGTCATCCAGTCCCTCAACCGGAGCGGCGATGGCATGCCCTGCGGGTGGAACACGTCGCTGTGCGCGCGGGCGCGGATCCACAGGTCAGGACCGGCCGTGTCGGCGTCGAGGTAGGCCCTCCATGGATCTGGATGGGTGAAGACCCCGTCGTCCCACGCGGCAAGATGCATCGCTTCGAGCAACCAGTCCGAGCCGGGCAGGAGGGTGATGCCGGGTACGTTGATTTCGAGGTGAAGGGAAGCATCTTTAGATGCCTGGCGCATGGGCAGCAGCGGCCAATCCGGCAGGTCGGGCTCGCGCGCGGCATCGGCGATCGTGAATGTCTCGTAGTCTACGCGTAACATCATCCTCTGCGGCAGCGTGACGCGCGCGCCGGTCCGCGCGACCTTCAAATGCAGCACGGCGTCTTCGATGTGAACGAAGTTGACGTTGCGCAAGGATGGGCGCAGGCGGCGGATGGCTTCGCGCAGCGTGGCCCGCTGCATCGCCACGGGTAGGCTGCGCCATGCAATCAAGTTGAGCGTGATCGCGTCGTCCGATTCGGACACGATCGTCGCGCCCCAGGCATTTTCAGCCACATCGCGCAGTGCCTCGACCTCGGCGGCGATGACTTCGGCGGTGCGGCGCAAGACCTGGCGGATATTGGGATTGTAGGTCTCGAGCAGCGGGAGCAGCTCGTGTCGCAGGCGGTTGCGAAAGAAGGTCGTATCGAGGTTGGACAGGTCGAAGCGCGGCTGGAGATCGTATTCGCGGCAGTAGCGTTCCACCTCGGCGCGGGGGACGCTCAGCAGAGGTCGAATCAAGAATCTCAAATCTGAAATCTCGCTCTTGGGAAGCATGCCGCGCAGGCCCAGCGGGCCACTGCCGCGCAGGAAATGCATCAGCACGCTTTCCGCTTGATCGTCGGCGTTGTGGGCGACAGCGATTGTGTTGCTGTGGTGCGCCTCGGCGACTTCGGCCAGAAAAGCATAGCGCGCCTGCCGCGCCGCTTCTTCGATCGAGAGTTTGTGCTCGCGGGCCAATGCCGCCACGTCGCGCGCACCGATGGTGCTCGGCAACTGCCATCGAGTGGCAAGATCGCTCACGAAGTGCGCATCGGCATCGGCGTCTGCGCCGCGCAGCTGGTGGTTGAGATGGGCGACGTGCAGATCGCAGCCGAACTCGTCGCGCAGGGCAAGCAACGCGTGCAGCAAGCACAACGAGTCAGGCCCGCCCGATACGCCGACGATGACCGTTTCGCCATGTGGCAGCAAATAGTGCTGGCTGATCGCCCGTCGAATTTGGGAGAGGACATCCATCGAGAGGATTATAGCATCAGATATGGCGCTCGTAGTCACGACTTCAGTCGTGAAAACCGCGGCAGCCCGGATAGGGTGGTGAGGATGCCTGCTATGCCTATGGCATTATTGAGGGGTGTGTTTGACAACCAACGCGCTCGGCAGTATTCTCTCCGCTCGATGCTGACGGAGGTGTGTTTATGCGATTGCATCGAACGAGCCCTTCGACTACCCCTTCGGCTTCGCTCAGGGCAAGGCTCAGGGTGTCGATTGCGCTTACAGCGTCCCTGCTGACAGTATTGATCACGGTCACCCCGCGCTGGTGGGTAGCTGCACAAGCAACGACACCGACTCCCACACCCACACCCAAGCCATTCAGCCTGCCGGTCGCCGATCCACCTGGCCCCCATTCGTGGTACCTGGGCCAAACGTATGGCAACACCGTCGGCGCGTTCTTCCAGCGCGATACAACCTACCGCGCCGGGCAGGGTCTCCACTTCGGGTTGGACTTCGCTATGCCATGCGGGACGCGGCTGGTCGCCATCGGCGACGGTACGGTCGCCAAGGTCGATGCGCCGGAGCACGGGTCGCTCCCGCACAACCTGCTGCTGCAGCTCGACGCCGGCTATGCCGCGCTGTATGGCCACCTGTCCGAGCGTCCGAACCTGCAAGTGGGTCAGCGTGTGAGGCAGGGCGAGTTCGTCGCAGTGAGCGGCGATTCGTTCGGCACGTGTCATTCCGCGCCGCACCTGCACCTCGAAATTCGCAGCCCGAATTACGCCATCGCCTATAACCCGATCAACCTGATCGAAGCCGACTGGGATGCGCTGGCGCTGATCGGCGCGTTCAGCCGCGGTTTCGCGCGCGATCTGGACAACCCGCGCCAGTGGCAGCACTTCGACGATCAACCCGACACGATTTTTGGCGGCCCGCTGCTCAACAACTATGCCAATCCCTGGCCGCCCGATTGGTTCCGCCGATGAACAGCACATTATCAACTGGACTTTGGCAAATCGCCGGAGTGCGGCCTTCAGGCCACCATAGCTTCGGCCTCCGCGGACTGAAGCCTGCACTCCAGACGCCATATCTGGCTGTTGCCAAACTCCAGTTACAAACGGCTCTTCGGGCTGCTATCGTGCTCATCGCGCTCGCCGTGCTCGCCGCGTGTGGACGCCAGCCCCAGCCGCCGATCGTGACGGCAGTCGCCACTCCGACGGCCGATCCCGTTCCCACCGATACGCCCGAGCCGAGGCACACACCTTCGCCGACGCCCACGCCGCCGATCAAGCAGCTGACCGGCGATGGATGCTGCGTGCAGCCCGGCTGGTCGCCTGATTCGAAGCAAGTTTGGTTCCTGGATAAGCCGTCCCCCGACGCGCCGGCCGGCATCTATGCCGTCAACATCGACGAGCCGCTGGCGTCACCGTTCCGCGCGCTCGATCTGATTGGCCTGTATTCGCGCGACCTGAGCCTGATTGCGTATCCCGAAGGACGCGACACGATCGTCGAGCGATTGAAGGACGGCGAACGATGGGTCATTCCCAATCAAGGTCAGGCCGTCGTCTTTTCGCCGGACGCGAAACGAATCGCCTGGGAGATCGAAGAAGACGAGGGGCCGTTCGATCAGCGCCGCTCCGACGTCTACCTGGCCCGCTTCGACGGCGAAGACGCGGTGCTCGTCGCCACGCTGTACGGTGGCGGGCTGCAAGGCTGGCTCGACGGTCAGCGCCTCCTGTTCAGCGGCCGCCCATCGCTGGACGTGCGTGAGCGAACGCTGACCGTGCTCGATCTCAGCAGCAACGTCGCCATCGACCTGGTGACGGCCGAGCGCATCGGCGGCGTGACGGCCTCGCCAGGCGGATCGTGGCTGGTCTATTTCATCTCGTTCAATGACGACGCCTCGCGGAACAGCATCTGGCTTCAGCGCACGGATGGCTCCGCCCCACAGCGCTTGGACTTCTGGGGCGCGTACCAGTGGCGCGACGATTCGCGTTTGTTGACCATCCCAATGCGCGAGTCGCCCGATCGGCCGTTTGTGATCTGGGAGTATGACGTGGCGACCGGGCAATCGCGGCCGGTAACCGATCCGGTGACCGCGCCGATCGAGATCGCGAATGGGGATTGGAAAGTGTCGCCGGATGGGCGCTACGTTGTCTACGTCAACAGTGTGGATCGCAATTTGTGGCTGGTGGAGCTGGCGCCGTGAGAGAATGCAACGAATCGACACCGGATAGACGGATACTAAATCGTCCATCCGTTTATCCGTTGTGCGCAGCAATCTGCTGCATTGTAGTGCTGCTGCTCTCTGCCTGCGGCCCAACCGCCGACCCGGTCATCGTGTCGAATGATCCGGCTTCGCCCGTGCCGGTTGCGACGGAGGCAGCGACTTTAGGCGCGTCCGCGCGAGACATCGTCATTCCCGATGAGGGCGGCGGTCATGTTCCTGAAGGCGAGGAGATCACCTATCAACACTATCCGCCAGCATCCGGTCCGCATTACGCCGTCACGCTGCAGTATGGCTTGTACGAAGGCGAGGATGTGCCCGCCGAGTATTGGGTTCACAGCCTGGAGCACGGCGCGATCGTGATCTTGTATAAGTGCAGCCAGCCGTGCCCCGATCTGGTCAAGTCGCTGGGTGATCTGCTCGACTCGTTCCCGGAGTCAAAGTGGGGGAACCGCAAGATCGTGATCGTGCCGTACAGCAAGATGGACGTGCCGCTGATGGCGGTGGCGTGGAACGTGCAGATGCCGCTCGACCAG
>JBOGUH010000547.1:0-8790 GCA_050695975.1 Anaerolineae bacterium | reverse complement strand
ACTCTGGTCAGAACGGTCTAATATGGAGACTCGCTGTGCCTGACACACAACCGCCCAGACCGCCATCCGATCTGACACTGATCCTCAAAGCGCCTCCCGCCCAGGCCGACCTGAAATCTCTGTTGGGCGCGCTGAACTCGGCGCTCGAGCGCCAGGCTTCGGCGCTGACGAAGATGCCGTCGAACCCGGACGTGCTGCAAGCCCAGAAAGCGCTCCTGGAAATTCAGCGCGTCCTCCCCAAGTTCCAGCAGGCCGTCGACACGCTGGCCCGCGAGCGCGAAGCGCTGCGCGCGCTGTACGAGATAGGCCAGGCCGTCAACTCGACGCTCAACCTCAACGAAGTCCTCAACCAGGTGATGGATCACATCATCGAGCTGACCGGCGCGGAGCGTGGTTTCTTAATGCTGCACAACGAGCACACCGGCGAGCTGGAGTTCAAAGTTGCCCGCAACGTCGATCGTGAGACGCTCAACAGCTCGGCGTTCCAGGTCAGCCGGACCGTCGTAGACAAAGTGGCCAGCGAAGGGGTGGCGGTCGTCACGACGAACGCGCAGGCCGACCCGCGCTTCGCCACGCAGGAGAGCATCGTCGCCTATAGCCTGCGCAGCATCCTGTGCGTGCCGCTGCTGGCGCGTGACCGCATCACCGGTGTGATCTACGCCGACAACCGGATCAAGACCGGCCTGTTCTCCGATCACGATCGCGATCTGCTAGCCGCCTTCGCCAATCAGGCCGCGCTGGCGATCGAAAACGCGCGCCTGTTCGACAGCGTCAGGCGCAACCTGGCTGCCATCACCGAGATGAAGAACCTGATGGACAACGTCTTCGCGTCAATAGCCTCGGGCGTGGTCACCACCGACGTGACCGACCGGGTGACGCTGGTCAACCGCGCCGCCGAGGCGATCTTCGGCATCTCCGCCAGCGTGGCAATCGACAGGCCCTACACGTCGGCCCTGACCGCCGCCCACGACTTGGCGCCGTTAATCGACGAAGTCAAAATGAACGAGACGATCGTTGCCCGCGAGATGACGCCCATCTTGCCGGATCGCGGTGTGGTCTCGTGGCGCTTGAGCGTCGCGCCGCTGAAGGACGCCGCACAATCGACGCAAGGCGTGGCGATCGTCGTGGACGACCTGACCGAGCAGCGCTTCATCAAGGACACCTTCCAGCGCTACCTCAGCCCGCGTGTGGTGCAGCGATTGCTGTCCGATCCCAGCGCCCTCAAGCTGGGCGGCGAGCGCCGCCTGATCTCGATCGTGTTCGCCGATGTGCGCGGCTTTACCACATTGAGCGAGAAGCTGCCGCCGGAGAAGATGGTCGAACTTATGAACGCTTACCTGGGGCTGGCTGCTGACGCGATTTTGCGCGAAGAAGGCACGCTTGACAAATTCATCGGCGATGAAGTGATGGGATTATTCAATACCCCGCTGGATCAGCCGGATCATACGCTGCGCGCCGTGCGTACGGCGGTGGCGATGCAGAAGGCGGTCGCCGAGTACCACCAGCGGGTACCGCCGGGCGAGCGGATCTTCTACGGGGTGGGCATCAACCGGGGCGAGGCCGTCGTCGGCAACGTCGGCAACGCCCAGCAGCAGAACTACACCGCCATTGGCGACAGCGTGAACTACGCGCACCGATTACAGGAGAACGCCAAACCGGGCCAGATCTTAATCAGCCAGGCGGCCTACGAACACGTGAAGGGTCATGTGCAGGTGAATGCGCTTGAGCCGCTGATTGTCAAAGGCCGCAGCACGCCCGAGCCGGTGTTCGAGGTGTTGGGATTGAAGTAGCGCGCAGGCTGCTTCCAGTCGTGCCGAACGTGTGATGAGGCCGCGACGAATGTGCGTCGCGGCTTTGTGTTGAATCTGGCCGCTCGTCGGGGTGTGTCCCACCGGGAGGCTTCGCACTGACCCGCGACGCCTGGTCCGAGGCTAAGAGCTGATCCGATATGACGCTTATCGCCATTCTCTACACATTCGCCGCGACGTCCTTAGCGCTGTACGGCGCGTACGTCATGGCGCTGGTCTTCCAGTATCTGCGCTCGCGAAATCGCCGCGCCGTTCTCGCGGCCCGGACTGAAGCGCGGCAAGACTCCGCCGTCCCGCTCGTTACGGTTCAAGTGCCGATGTACAACGAACGCTATGTTGCCGAACGCAGCATCGATGCGATGGCCGCGCTCGATTGGCCGCGCGATCGGCTTCAGATCCAGATCCTCGACGATTCGACCGACGACACCACGGCCCTGGCCCGGTTGCGGGTCGAGGCGCATCGCCGGCACGGGATCGACATCACTTTGATTCACCGCGCGAACCGCGACGGCTTCAAGTCCGGCGCGCTGGCCGCTGGGCTGAAGTCGGCGCGCGGCGAGTACATTGCCATCTTCGACGCCGATTTCGTTCCCGCGCCGGATTTCCTCAAGCGAATGATGCCGCACTTTGCCGGCGACGGCGCGATCGGGTTTGTGCAGGCGCGCTGGGAGCATTTGAACTATCGCCGCTCCGCGCTGGCGCGCGCGCTGGCGATCGCAGTCGACGGGCATTTTGTCGTCGAACAGTTCGCGCGCAATCAGGCCGGCTGGCCGATGATCTTCAACGGCTCGGCCGGCATCTGGCGCACAGCCTGCATTCAGGCGAGCGGCGGCTGGCGGGGCGATACACTGTGTGAGGACATGGACCTGAGTTACCGCGCGGCGCTGGCTGGCTGGCGCTGTGCCTTTGTGCCCGACGTCGCCGTGCCGCAGGAGGAGCCGACGTCGATCAACGCAATCAAATCGCAGCACGCGCGCTGGGCCAAAGGCGGCGCGCAGTGTCTGCGCAAACACGCGGCGCCGATTCTCACCTCGCGGCGATGGTCGATCGCGCAGAAGGTGATGGGGTTCACCTACCTGGCGGGCTATACCGCTCACCTGTTGATGCTGCTGATCGTGCTGCTGTGGCTGCCGCTGGCGCTTGACGGCCAGGCGCTCAAAGGCATGCCGCTGACGTTCCTGGGCCTGAGCGGGCTGGGGCTGCCGATCCAGTACGTCGTGTCGCAGTGGGCGCTGCACCGGGATGACGGAACGTGGCTGCGTCGATTGATGTATCTGCCGCTGCTGCTGGTCGTGGGCTTCGGCGTGGCCTTCAACAACGCGATAGCGGTCTTGAGCGGATTGGTCACACGCGGCGGCGAGTTCCATCGCACGCCCAAGGCCAGCCTGGACGATGTTGCGCTGAACGGCTATCTGCCTCGCGCTGAAGCCGCCGGCTGGTTCGAGATCGGTATGTCGCTGTACGCGCTGGTTGCCGCGATGGCCCTGTGGACAACGGGACACCTGGCCACAGCGTCGTTCTTGCTAATCTACGTGGTTGGTTTCAGCAGTGTGGGGATCGCATCGCTGCTCGAGGCGGCGCGCGCAGGCGGTGATGCGGCCCGTCGGCCGCGCAGACAACGCGATGCGTTACGAGTAGAGGTCGGCAGCTGCCGACCCATGTTTACCGCTCGGCGTCGATCACCGGGCCGGGCACGGCGACGCCCGGCTGCTCAAGCATTGGCATGTCCGGCTCGCCGGGCATGATCGACTGGCCGCGGAAAAAGCCGCCCTCGTCGATCAGGAACGCTGCCACCGAGATGTCTCCCCATACGCGGCCGGTCGACAGGATCTCCAGCCGGCCTGACGCCTGGATGGTGCCCTTCACCGCGCCGGACACCGACACATTCTGCGCGCTGACGTCCGCGATGACTTTGCCGCTCTCGCCGATGAGCAAGTTGCCGGCGATGTGAAGCTCGCCTTCGAAGATGCCGTCGATGCGGATGCCGCCGTCGCTGGTCAGCGAGCCTTTGAAGTGGGCAGTCGAACCGATGACGGTTTCGATATTGCGTGTTGCGCCACCACTTGGGGCAGCCACAGCTGGGACGGCTGAGCTTTGCCGTTTCTCGCGACCGAACAAGGTGGTCCTCCTGCCAACGGAATGGTCGAACTCTGGCGGGATCATACACGAGGTGGAGGGAATGGTCAAATGAGTTAGAGTTGGGAGTTGGGAGTTAGAGGTTGGAGATTGAAGACCATGGCCCCCATAGCGGAGCGGAGTGGGGTTGGAGGTTTGCCCTGAGCGGAGTCGAAGGGTTGGGGGTCGGATGGTTGGATGGCTGGCTGCTTGCGCTCGCTCTGCGCGGCGCTCAGCGGGGTTGGACTGCCACCGGGCCGAGGATGACGCGATCGCCGGCTAGACTGCCATCTGGCCCGAGGATGTACACGCGCCGGTTGCTGGTCAGCCCATACAGCCCGACCTGTACCCGGTAATCGCCGGGTGGCAGCTCGGCTGGGATGTTGAGCGTGTACGGGTCGCTCACGCGCTGGCCCGCGATCCATTTTGGGATCCACAACTGGGTGGGGAACGCGCCGCCGAGCGGCGTGTAGAAATCAGCCGGCGGCGCGGCCAGCCCTTCGCCCGGTGTGATCAGGTGGACGAAGACTTTGTAGTTGTCGAGCGGCTGCTGCAGCGCCAGCCAGTCGAGCCAGACTTGAATCGATTGGCCTGGTTTGACGACGAGCGGCTGCGTCCATGCGCCCGATCCTGAAGGGCTTTCCAGCGCAGCTCGCACGCTTTGACCGTTCGCCGATGCCGAGGCGCCAACCAGCGCGATCTGCGCGCTGAAGTCGGCCAGCATCGGTTGTTCGATCGGCGTCGGCGCCTGGCGAGGCGGATCGACGTGCAGTGCGCCGATAGGGATCGTGTCCTGTCCGTTGGACAGCGTGAGATCGCGCCCGACGCTCAGATCGGTCACGCCGAGGGTGAGGGGAATGTCGCCGGGCGGAGTCGAGAAGGGCAGGGCGATCTCGTAGCGCTCGACGATCACTTCGCCCGGCAGCCAGGTCGTCGACAGCACGCGCGAGTCGGTCGTCCAGCGATAAGCGCGATCGCCGACCAGTGCGTAGGGCATCAGGACGTGAGTCAGGCTGGTGGGCGCGCGCATCGCCAGCGTGAGGTAGGCAGTCTCGCCCGCACGCAGCGACGTTCGATCGAGCGCGTATGCCAGCAATTCGATGTGACCCTCGGCCCAGACGTTCAGTAATGAGGATAGGGACGGCACACTCGTATCGCCGGGCGCGACGACGCGCCACAGCGGAGGCGTTCCACCGTCGGGTCGCAGGCGGAACAGCCCACCCTCGACGACTTCCGGCCGATAGTCGGCCAGGTATACCGGGCCGAGATCGAAGTGGGCGAAGACGTTGTCCCGGAACGGGTAGCGCGAGTTGGCCGCGACATGCACCTGCGTCACGTCGCGCGGGTCGAGTTTGCGGCCGGCGATGAACTGTTCGACCCACAGCGGCGTGAGCGCCTCCCACGGCGCAAGCAGAAACGCGCCTTCGCCCGCGCCCTCGAATCGATCGTAGACGGCTCGAATCCAATCTTGACCGGCCGTGTATCGGCTGAGCGAGATGTGTGGCGCGCTCAGGATCGCGGTTGCGCACGGCAAGCCGATCAGCGCGATAGTGGCAATGACCCTCACCACGCGGGCCGCCCGCGGCTTGAAGGCATCGCCCAACACGACCGATAGCACCCTGCCGATGCCGACCCCGGCCAGGATCGCGATCAGCATGAACGGCAGCATCAGGTAGGCCATCACGTCCTGAAGGGTGTTGATCACAAAGGCGTACAACAGGACGAAGAAGAGTGTGAGTAGAATGAGTAGAGGCCCTTCGCGGATTCCTGGAATCGAGGCTTCAGCCGGTTGAGTCCGTCCGGCTAACCCTGAAGGGGGCTTGCGCACAGCCGCGACTCCGCCTGCCAGCGGGTAAGACGTTTGCGAGACCTCGGGCGCAGCTCGCCGGCTGCGCAGCAGCAAGGTCAGCCAGCCGATCCCGGCGAGCAGGATGGTGATCGACGGATACTGAAGTTGTAGCAGGTTGAAGAAGACCGAAAGGCGCGTGGGCTGATCGGCCAGCCCGAAGGCGAACAGGTTGACACGCAGCCCTTCGGCGGTGACGAAGTGGATAAAGGAATCCCACGAGTCGATGTCGCTCACGCCAAACGGCGTAGACGGACTGCGCAGCGGATAGTACAGGAAGACGCTCAGCCCGATCGCGGCGCAGGCGATCATCGGCAGCAAGTTGCGCGGTTCGCGCAGGATGCGCGGTCGAACGCCAAGAATGAATGCGGCGTAGGCCGGGAAGGCGAAGGCAAGCAGTGGATGCTGCGTCGGGCTGAGGCCGGCGACGAGCGAGAAAGTGTACAACCAGCGACTGTTCTGCGTCGCCTGCCAGCGGACGAGCAGGAACACACTCGTCGCTGCCAGCAGCAAGGTGACGATGTGCGCGTTGATGTGGATGCTGTGCTGCCAGACGTCGGCGGCGAAGGCAAAGGATAACGCCGCAAAAACGGCAGCCAGGTATTTAGTGAGTTGGTCGGCTGCTGGCGCCCGTGGTTGCCCTCCTCTCGGCGGGGCGCTCTGCGGGGTTCGCTGGTTGAGGATGATCAGAATGATAGCGTAAACAAGCGTCGCACTGGCGGCGCTGGCAACCGCAGCCAGCAGATGGGTGCGATAAGCAACGCTGCCGATCGGGATGAGGCGCTGCCAGGCGGCGGCGAGCAGCGTGTAGAAAGCGTAGCCAGGCGGGTGCGCGATGCCGAGGATCCACGGGACGAAGGTGTATTCGCTCGGATCGCCGGGCACCTGGACGAGCGCGAGGGTGGAGACGTAAGCTATCAATGCGGAGACGAAGACAAACCCGCCGCACAGCACCTCGCGATATTTCACGACACCACTACCGCCGTCTCTAGCCAGAACGGTGTGTCAAGCGTGGCTTGTCGCAAGACGGACGGGACGGGCCGACCGAGATCTTCGTAGGCTTCTATGACAGCAGCCAGTGCGTCGGCAGTGTTGTCTAGCGCCTCGCGAACGGTATCACCCTCGGTAATTAGTTCCGGTAGAAGGGGACAGGTGACCGTGTAGCCTCCCTCGGGCTGAGGGACGAGGACAAGCGGGAGTTTGTAAAGCGTTTCCATCTGCACCGTATCCTTTCACCTTCGAAGCTTTTCAGCGCAGAGGAGATTATAGCATGGCCGCTTGGCAGGTACCGTCATAGCCTGTCGAGCCGCGCCGCGGCGGCTTCGATGAAGCCTTTGAACAGGGGATGCGGCCGATTGGGACGGCTCTTGAATTCAGGGTGAAACTGCGAGCCGACCATGAATGGGTGATCGGCCATCTCGGCGATCTCCACCAGCCGCCCGTCGGGCGACAGGCCGGACAGCACCAGCCCGTGCTTCGTCATCGTGTCGCGGTAAGCGTTGTTGAATTCGAAGCGGTGGCGGTGACGTTCTTGAACGAGCGCTGCTTTGTACGCGCCGGCTGCGTGCGTGCCAGGCGCCAGCGCGCAGGGATACGCTCCCAGCCGCATCGTGCCGCCCATGTCGGCGATGTCGCGCTGTTCGGGCAGCAGGTCGATGATCGGGAAAGACGTGTTGTGGTCGAACTCGGTGCTGTTCGGCTCATCGCTGTGGTCGATGGCGCGAGCCAGCTCGATGCACATGACTTGCATCCCCAGACATAGGCCCAGGTATGGCACCTTGTGCTCGCGGGCATAGCGGGCGGCGATGATCTTGCCCTCGATGCCGCGATAGCCGAACCCACCCGGCACGACGATGCCGTGCGCCTTCTCCAGGCGATCCAGCCCGCGGCCTTTCTCCAGGTCTTCTGACAGGATCCAGTCGATCTGCACGTCGACCTCGTGCGCCACGCCGGCGTGATAGAGCGACTCGCGCACACTGATGTAGGCGTCCTGAAATTCGACGTATTTGCCGACAATAGCGATCGGCAAGGGCTCGCGCGAGAGGCGCATCGCGTCGACCAGCGTGCGCCACTCCGACAGGTCGGACGTGGCCCGGGCATTCAGGTTAAGTCGATCGATCAGAAAGTCGCCCAGGTCAGCCTCTTCAAGCAGCAGGGGCACCGCGTACAGCACATCGGTCGTCACCAGCGGGATCACGGCTCGCACGTCGACGTCGCAGAACAGCGCGATCTTCTCGCGGATGGCGTCGTTGACCGGATGATCGGATCGGGTCACGATCATATCGGGCTGGATGCCGATCCCGCGCAGCGCGTTGACGGAGTGCTGCGTCGGCTTGGTCTTCAGTTCGCCGGTCGCGCCGATGTGGGGCAGCCAGGTGACGTGGATGTACACCGCGTTGCCGCGGCCAACATCCTTGCGCATCTGGCGGATCGCTTCGAGGAAGGGCAGGCTCTCGATGTCGCCGACCGTGCCGCCGACTTCGACGATGATGACCTCCGGCTCACCGGCGCGAGCGGCCAGCCCAATGCGGCGCTTGATCTCGTTGGTGATGTGCGGGATGACCTGGATCGTGCCGCCCAGGTAGTCGCCGCGCCGCTCTTTGCCGATCACCTCGGCGTACACCTGTCCGGTGGTGACGTTGCTGGCGCGGGTAAGGTGTTCGTCGATGAAGCGTTCGTAGTGGCCCAGATCGAGATCGGTCTCCGCGCCATCCTCGGTGACGAAGACTTCGCCGTGCTGGTAGGGCGACATGGTGCCCGGATCGACGTTAATGTATGGATCGAGTTTCTGCATGGTCACGCTCACACCACGGCTTTTCAAGACCCGGCCGATCGCGGCCGCCGTGACGCCTTTGCCGACGCTGCTGACGACGCCGCCCGTGCAAAAGATGTATTTGGACATCGATTCATTCTCCTCGCAGTCGATTCTTCTCGGCCAATCACTTCTGCTTCCGGTGATCTGCGTCTACACCTGCCACTAAGGCGTAAAGACACGAAGTGATATTCAACGTGGTCTTAGCG
>JBOGUH010000546.1:0-16775 GCA_050695975.1 Anaerolineae bacterium | reverse complement strand
GTACTGGGCGATCCCGTTCACATCCGCCGCGTCCTGACCAACTTGGTCGACAACGCGCTCAAGTTCGTCGGCTCGGGCGGCGAGGTTCGCGCATCGGCGGTTCGTGACGATGGTTTCGTGCGCTTCTGTGTAGCCGACAACGGCCCAGGCATCCCGGCCGAATATCGCGAACGCATCTTTGAGCGCTACGTGCAGGTGCCTGGTCGCGCCGGGCGGCGGCGCGGCAGCGGCCTGGGACTGACCTATTGCAAAATGGTCGTCGAAAGACAAGGCGGGAAAATCTGGGTCGCAGCGCCCCAGGCGGGTGGAAGCAATTTCTGTTTTACGCTGCCGGTCACTACTGCGTAGCGCCTCGAACTCTCGACGATACGGTTGGATTGGACAAGCAGCGTTTCCTGCGCCGCACTAAAGTTGGCTTCGCACAGGACGACGCAAGGAGCGAGATGTGAATAATCACCAGAAAATTCCGGTTGACAGACTGTTGAATCATGGTTATAATCTCAGTCGGTTGTCGGTCAAACGCTGTTGAGAAAAGTGGGCGCTCCCCACTTTTCTGTTTAGAATGAACATCGTCTTCCCGGCAGCCGATCGCCGGGCACAACTGAATATCGCCGAGGAGGAATGGCGAGTCCATGAAAAGCGAGTTTCTGTTAGCCTTTAATCAAATCTGCAGCGAGCGCAACCTGCCCAAAGAGGTGGTGCTGGAAGCGCTGACCAACGCATTGGTGTCGGCCTACCGCAAGAATGCCAACGCGTCGTCGGCGCAGACGATCACCGCCGAGATCGACGGCGAAACCGGCGCGGCGCACGTCTACGCCGAGAAGGAGGTCGTCGACAGCGTGCAGGATGAGCGCACCGAAGTGGCGCTGGCGCAGGCGCACCACGTGGTCAAAGACGCGGCGCTCGGCGACATGATCATGATCGACTCGACGCCGGCGGACTTCGGGCGTATCGCCGCGCAGACCGCCAAGCAGGTGATTCTGCAGCGCATTCGCGAAGCCGAACGTGAGGCGCAGTACGCCATCTACGCCGAGCGCGAAGGCGAAATCATCAACGGCACCGTGCAAAGTGTCTCCGCGCAGGGCGTCACGCTGAACCTGGGCCGCACCGAGGCCTTGCTCCCCAAGAACCAGCAGGTGCCCGGCGAGCGCTATCAGCTGCATCAGCGCATCCGCGCCTATGTGTTGGAAGTGCGCAAGACCAGCCGCGGCCCGCAGATCGTCGTCAGCCGCAACCACAAGAACATGCTGCGCCGCCTGCTGGAACTCGAAGTGCCGGAGATCTACAACGGCACGGTCGAGATCAAGAGCATCGCCCGCGAGGCCGGCGCGCGCTCCAAGGTGGCGGTCGCCGCCACGCAGGCCGGCGTCGATCCGGTCGGATCGTGCGTGGGCATGCGCGGCGTACGCATCCAATCGATCGTGAGCGAACTGGGCGGCGAGAAGATCGACGTGATCGAGTGGAGCGGCGACAACGCCATCTACATCGCCAAGGCCCTCTCCCCTGCGCGCGTGCTCACTGTCCACACCGACGAAGATCCCAAGGAGGGCAAGACCGCCTTGGTCGTCGTGCCCGACGATCAGCTCTCGCTGGCCATCGGCCGCGAAGGGCAGAACGCGCGGCTGGCTGCCAAGCTCACCGGTTGGCGCATCGATATTAACGGCGCTACCGAAACGGCGCACAGCGCGCTCAAGATGATCGAAGACGACCCCGCGCTGCTCGACGAGATCGGCGAAGCGAAAGACGTGATCCCGACCGTCCAGGCCGTGTTCCAGCGCCATGCCGAGCAGAACCTGCCGTGGAACACCGAAGAACTGCTGGCGCTGCGCCAGGTGATCGACGGCGTACAATCAGCACTGCGCGCACGTCGGAAAGCGGAACGCGATCTCGCCCGGGCGGCCGAAAAGGCGCAGCGATCGGCCGCAGCCCGCGCGGAAACCACGCTCGCCGACAGCAGCCGACAGGAGCAGATCGAAGCCTACCGCGCCCGTATCCCCGCCCAGGCATTCGCCACATCGCTCGGTGAGCTGGAACTCAGCACGCGGGTGATGAAAAACCTGGAAAAGTCCGGGCTTACCCACGCCGGCCAGATTCACGAGCGGCTGGCCATCGGCGACGAGGCCATGCTGGCGATCGAAGGCATTGGCCCGAAAGCCCTGGCCGAAATCAAGCAAGCCCTCGAAGCCAAGCGCCTGGGCTTGATCGCGCCGCCTCCGCCGGTCGCGCCGACTGTCGAAGAAGCGCAGCCTGAGCCTGAAGCCATCGTCGCCGAGGCGATTGCAGCCGAAGCCGCTGTGCCCGAGCCCGAGCCGGTAGAGGCCGTCGCGCCCATTGCGGCGGCCGCCGAGCCTGCTGCCGAGGTCCAGGTCGCTCCGCAGCCTATCGTCGTGGAAACGCTCGGCGAAGAGGAAGAGGAGGAAGAGGAGTCGCCGGGCGGCAAGAAGAAGGGGAAGAAGAAGGGCAAGCGCAAAGACCGCGTGCTCGTCTTCGACGAAACGCTGGGCAAAGTGGTCGCAGTCAAAGAGCGCAAGTCGCAGCGAATCAAAGATGTCTGGGAAGACGAAAGCATTTAGCAAGACCTTCCAAGTCTCGCGAAGTACTCCCGAAGCGCAGCGGAGTGGGGTAGAGACCTGGAAGGTCTGGAATCAACAACAAGGAATTACGAGCTGCCTGCCTGGCGGGAACACTTCCATAGGCAGCGGCAAACCATAAACGCATCATGCCGGGCAAGCACATTCCTCAGCGCACCTGTGTGGGCTGCCGCGAAGTGCACAGTAAGCGCCAGTTCGTCCGCGTGGTTCGCGCGCCGGACGGTCGTGTCCAAATTGATCCGACCGGAAAGCGCGCGGGACGCGGCGCGTACGTGCACGAGCGCCGCGCCTGTTGGGAGCAGGCGCTGCGCGGCCGGTTGAGCCACGCGCTCAAGGTCGAGCGCATCCGCGATGAAGATTGCGCCGCGCTGGAAGCTCACGCCGCGGGCCTAGCCGACGACTCACGCGAGGTTGCCTCATGAGCGGGTAACGCTCGGCGGAACGTGTGCCAGGCAAGATCGGGGGTTACGATGAGCACGAATGGGAAGAAAGTCGTTGAAGTGCCCAGTGTCCTTACGGTCAGAGACCTGGCCAACCTGGTGAAGGTCAGCCCTATCAATGTCATTAAAGAGTTGATGAACAATGGCATCATGGCCAACATCAACCAGCAGTTGGACTACGATACGGCCGCGATCGTTCTGACGGAGCTGGGTTTCGAGCCGCGCGAAGAGCGCCCCATCGAAACCGCCGCCGCACCCCCTGCCACGCCAGCGACGCTCTGGCAGCGACTGTACGCCGAAGAAGACCCCCAGAAGCTCAAGCCCCGCTCGCCGGTAGTGACCGTGATGGGTCACGTCGATCACGGTAAGACTTCGCTCCTGGACGCCATCCGCCACACCGACGTCGCGTCCGGCGAAGCCGGCGGCATTACGCAGCGTATCGGCGCCTACCAGGTCGAACACAACGGGCGCAAAATCACCTTCCTCGATACGCCCGGCCACGAAGCTTTCACGGCGATGCGCGCCCGCGGCGCCCAGGCGACCGATATCGCCATCCTGGTCGTCGCCGCCGACGATGGCGTGATGCCGCAGACCAAGGAAGCCATCGCCCACGCCAAAGCGGCGAGCGTCCCGTTGATCGTCGCCCTCAACAAGATCGACAAGCCCAACAGCAATCCTGAGCGAGTGAAGAAAGAACTGCACGACAACGGCATCGTCATCGACGAGTACGGCGGTAACATCCTGCTCGTTCCCGTGTCGGCCAAGAAGAAGACCGGGATCGACGATCTGCTCGAGGCGATCCTGTTGGTGGCCGATTCGATAGAGATCAAGGCCAATCCCGATCGGCCGGCGATCGGAACGGTGATCGAAAGCAAACTGGACAAGGGCCGCGGCCCGATGGCCACGGTGCTGGTCCAGAACGGATCGCTGTCCGTCGGCGATGCCGTGGCGGTCGGCAGTATCTTCGGCCGCGTCCGTGCGATGGTCGACGACAACGGCCGATCGATCAAGAAAGCCATGCCGTCCACACCGGCGGCGATATTCGGCCTGTCGGACGTGCCCAACGCGGGCGACAGGTTCGAAGTGGTGAAGGACGAGCGCATCGCGCGCGCGCGCGCCGCGGAATACGCCGCAGCTTCGGGCGCCGCGACGACCCCCTCGGAGCGCAAGGTCTCGCTGGAAGACTTCTTCCGCAAGGCGCAAGCCGAAGGCATGAAAGAGCTGCTCCTGGTGATTAAGGCCGACGGGCAGGGGTCGATCGAGCCGTTGGTCAATTCGCTGCAGAAGCTCGACCTGGACGAAGTGAAGGTGAGAGTGCTGCACACCGGCACGGGCAGCGTGAGCGAGTCGGATGTGTCACTGGCTGTGGCGTCCGGCGCGATCGTCATCGCCTTCAACGTAGACGTGGATGAGGCGGCGCGCCGCATGGCCGAATCCGAGGGCATCGACGTTCGGAAATACAACGTCATCTACAAGCTGATCGACGATGTCGACAAGGCGTTGAAGGGCATGCTCGAGCCGGTGTACCGCGACAAGGTGCTCGGCCGCGCCGAAGTGCGCCAGGTGTTCAAGATCAAGAACGTCGGGGTCATCGCTGGCTGCATCGTGCGCGAGGGTGTGATCCAGCGCGACGCGAAAGCACGCCTGGCGCGCGGCGGCGAAGCGATCTTCGACGGCGGCGTGTCATCTCTCAAGCGCTTCACGGAAGATGTGAAGGAAGTGCGGCAGGGCTTCGAGTGCGGCATCGGCCTGGCCAATTTCAAAGACTACAAAGAGGGTGACAGCATCGAATTTTACGTGAAAGAGCGGGTGAGTTGAGTTTTGAGTTAGAGTTAGAGTTTGGGAATGGCTTCTTTTCGGACCGAACGCGTTGCCGAACAAATCCAGCATGTGATCAGCGAGCTGCTCGAGCGGCGCATCAAAGACCCGCGCCTGGCGACGGTCAGCGTCACCGCCGTCAAGGCGTCGCCCACTCTGCGCGAGGCGACGATCTTCGTCAGCGCGCTGGGCGGCGCGGCCACGCGAGACGAGGTGCTCCACGGCCTGGAAAGCGCCAAGGGTTACCTGCGCCGCGAAATCGGCCAGCGTCTGCAGCTGCGCAACGTGCCCGATCTGTTTTTCAAGTGGGACAACTCGATTGAAATAGGCGAGGACGTCCTGCGCCTGCTGGACGACCTGAAGAAAGAGTGACCGCTTGTCCGGCCACACCACGACATCTACGGCGACGGTCGCCCCGGAAGAACTCGCCGCGGGCCTGATCCGCCAGGCCGGGACGATCGTCACCATCACACACACGGCCCCCGACGCGGACGCGATTGGGGGTTTGTTGAGTCTGACATTGGCGCTACGATCAATCGGGATGAACGTGACGCCGGCGTGCAGCGACGAGATCCCCGCCCGCTTCAAGGTCATGCCTGGCTGCGACGACATCGTCCGGGCGGCGCCTGCTCCACCCGACCTGCTCATCGCGCTCGATTGCGCCGATCGCGAACGGATGGGGAAGCTGGCCGCTGCGCCCGACTGGCTGAGTGTTCCCATTCTCAACATCGACCACCACGTCACCAATACGCTGTTCGGACGGGTCAACTGGGTCGATACCGAAGTGACGGCGACGAGCGAGATCGTCCTGCGCCTGATCGATCACCTGAACATCCTACTGACGCCCGACATCGCCACAAACCTGCTGCACGGGATCGTCGGCGATACGCTCGGCTTCCGCACGCCGCATACCACGCCGCACGCCCTGGCATGCGCAATGCGTTTGATGGCTGCCGGCGCGAACCTGTTCGAGATCATGGATGTCCAGTTCAACCGCCGGCCCTTTGCGCTGCTGTGCCTGTGGTCGAAGGCACTCGAAGCGATGAAGCTTGAGCCGGCTTTCAGTCCCGATCACGCGCGCGTCATCTGGACGCAGATCAGCAAAGACGCCCGCCGCGCCTGCGGTCAGGCCGATTGGGGCAACAACGGCCTGAGCAGTTTCCTCGTCAGCGCCGACGAGGTCGACGTGGCGGCCGTGATCGTCGAAAAGGACGACAGACAAATCGACGTGAGCCTGCGCGCCAAACAAGGCTTCGATGTGTCCGCGGCGGCCCAGTCGTTGGGCGGCGGTGGGCATCCGCTGGCCGCCGGCGCGACGATCGACGGGCCGCTCAGCGCGGCGGCAGAGCGCGTGCTGGCCGCGCTTAAGTCGATACAGCGTTCAACGGTGAACGTTTCCTCCAGTTCCTTGCGTTCCTTCGGTTCCTGATCGAGGGTACTCAAGGAGCTTAAGGAACTCACTTGAATGGATGGGATTCTGGTGTTAGACAAGCCGCGCGGCTGGACGTCGCACGACGTGGTCGCCCGGCTGCGGCAGCTGACGCAGATCAAGCGCGTCGGGCACACGGGCACACTCGACCCCATGGCGACCGGCGTGCTGATCGTGTGCCTGGGCCAGGCGACACGCGTGGTCGAGTACATAGTCGGCCACGATAAGCGGTACACTGCGACCGTCCGCCTGGGCATCGAAACGGACACGTACGATGCGCAAGGACAGGTCGTCGCACGCAGTCCGGTCGACGTGACGGAGTCCGCGCTGCGCGAGTCGCTCGAGACATTCGTGGGCGACATCCAGCAAATCCCGCCGATGTTCTCGGCGATCAAGCAAGCAGGCACAAAGTTGTATGATCTCGCGCGCCGGGGCATCGAGGTGGAGCGCGAGCCGCGCCGCATGACGATCCATTCGATCGATCTGATCGGCTTCGATCCCCCCGACGCGACGATCGATGTGCGCTGCTCGGCCGGCACGTACATTCGATCACTCGCACACGACCTGGGCCGCCGGCTGGGCTGCGGCGCGCACCTGTCCATGCTGACACGGACGGCGGCGGGTGACTTCACGCTCGGGCAGGCTGTATCGCTTGAAGCGTTTGAGGCGGCGGTGGCAGATGGATCGTGGACGACGCTGCTGCGCCCGCTCGACGCGGCGCTCAGCAGCTTCCCGGCGATCACGCTGAGCGAGGGCGACGCTGTGCGGGCGCGTCACGGTGTGGCGGTGTCGGCGACTGGAGTCATATCGGCGACTGGAGTCATATCGGCGACTGGAGTCGCCTCCTACAAGGACGATCTCGTTCGAGCGTATGATCCATCCGGCCGGATCGTGGGGCTGATGCGACTGGATCAAGCCCATCGAGCACTCCGCCCAGAGAAAATCTTCGCGCGTTCGGCAGGATAAGCCGCGCTCCAAACACGATAGACACATGCGAGTTGTTTACTCTCTCCCAGATGCACAGCCCGGCGACTCTAAAGGGCGTTCCAGAGATAGCGTCGTGACCATCGGCGCGTTCGACGGCATCCATCGCGGGCATCGCGCCGTGCTCGACAGCGTCCGCCAGGCCGCGCTCGATCAGGGCCGCGCCTCGGTCGTGGTGACGTTCTTCCCCCATCCCAGCGTCGTCCTGGGCTATGCCGAGCCGTTCTACCTGACCTCGACCGAAGAGAAGATCGTCTTGCTCGACGCGATCGGGATCGATCTTCTCGTCGTCATGCCGTTCACGATCGAGCTATCGCACACCCGCGCGGCCGACTACGTGTCGATGCTGGTCGAGCAGCTGCGCATGCGCGAGGTGCACGTCGGCTACGACTTCGCCTTCGGCTACAAGCGCGAAGGGAACGTCGACTTCCTCAAACGGATCGGCCCGGAGCACGGATTCAACGTGCGCGAGGTCGAGGCGTTATCGAACGACGGGGAGTCGATCAGCAGCACCGACATCCGGCAGGCACTGCGGCAGGGCGACGTGGAAACGGCGGCGAGGTGGTTGGGCCGGCCCTTCCGATTGAGCGGGATGGTCGTCAAGCGCGAGGAGCCTGATCGATCGATTGAATTGCCGGCGGCTCAGCTCGACGTGTGGCAGGACCACGCCATCCCGGCGGACGGCGCCTACGCCGGCTGGGCGTGGGTCGGCAACTTGAAGTTCAAAGCGATGGTCAGTGTCGGCTCGAAGCCGAGGGACATCGGCAAGCCGCTCCGCACCGTCGAAGCGCGCCTGCTTGATTTCGACCGCGACATCCACGGCATGAACGTCGCGCTCGACTTCGTCGCTCGACAGCCGACAAGCAAACGAACCAACGAGCAAACGACCAATGACCAAAAGCCGAGACATCTATCTCCTTAATCCTAAGACGCTCAGCCCTGAAGTGATCGCGGTGGCGTTCGCCAAGACCAGCCGATCGCCGGATTCGTTTCGGGACATCTCGGCTGAGCTGACCGACGAGAAGTCCGCCGAGTTCCACGAGAAATGGGTGGTCGGTTATGGGCACGCGTCCGTCGCAGAGCACGCTGTGCTGCACATTGCGATCGAGAACGTGTCGCGGCTTGCAGTCGAGTGCATCGAGAGCAACCGGCTGGCTTCGTACACCGAGAAATCGACGCGCTATCAGGTGTTCGATCGCGACGGATACTTCACGCCGCCGAACGTGACTGCGTCGCGGCACGCCAACCTGTACCACGATACGATCCGCGCGCTGTTCGACGCCTACTTCGACAGCATCGAGCCGGTGCAGCAGGTCATCCGGGCAAAGTATCCGCGAAAAGAAGGCGAAGGCGAGAAGAAGTACGAGGGCCGCATCCGCAGCAAGTGGATCGACAACTGCCGCTTCTTGCTGCCGGCGGCGACGCTGGCCAACCTGGGCATGACGGCCAACGCGCGCGTGATGGAACATGCGATTACCAAGATGCTGTCCCATCCGCTAGAGGAAGTTCGCGACATCGGCGCCGAGGTCAAACGCGTGGCGCTGGCCGAAGTCCCGACGCTGGTGAAGTATGCGGATCGAAGTCCGTACCTTGCCGGGTTGGAAGATGGAAGATGGACGTTGGAAGTTGGAGACGGCGCCGATCCAACCTTTAACCTCCAACCTCTAACCACTAATCTCCAACCTCTAACTCTCATCGACTACGACCGCGACGCGGAAGCGAGGTTCGTCGCGGCGCGCTTATATCGCGCGGGCGGGTCGAGCTTCGCCGAGGCACTGGCCTGCGCCAGGTTGATGACCGCTGCGGAACGGGCGCAGGCGATCGACGCCGCGCTCGGCGGGCGAGGCGACTTCGACATCCCGCTGCGTGAACTGGAGCACGTCACCTACACGTTCGACTGTGTGATGGATAATGGCGCGTACTTCGACGTGAAGCGCCATCGCATGATGACGCAGACGCCACAGGCGCTGACGGTCGATCTGGGCTATGCCATCCCACGCGCGATCGACGAAGCCGGATTCCGCGAACGCTACTGCCGCGCGCTGGATCGATCAGTCGAGGCGTACCGCATTCTGGCGCGCGATTTTCCCCACGAGGCGTCGTACCTGGTGGCGAACGCCTTCCACCGGCGCGTGCTGCTGACGCTGAACCTGCGCGAGCTGTTCCACTTCTGCCGGCTGCGCGGCGGCCCAACCGGCCACTTCTCATACCGGCGCATCGCCATGCACATGGTCGAGATTCTGCGCGAGACGCATCCAGTCTTCGCCCCATACGCTCGCTGCGACGCCTATCCGCCCTCAAAGCAGATCGAAGAAGAGTTCTTCGCGCAAGTGTAACGCGCGTATGACATATCGCACATCGCTTATCGCCTATCGCGTGTCGCTTATTCCCTCGCACTTTATTCGCAATTGCCTTCAAAAGACGGAAAGCATCCTGAGCGGTGCGCCGCAGCCCTGAGCGGAACGCAATGGAGCCGAAGGGTTCGCGGCGCGCAGATGCTCGCTCCAGCATATCCGTTTATCCGTTCCCTATTCGTTGCCTCACCTCAACCCGCTCAACCTGAACTGAAGCGTGACGATGCTCAGAACGGCCTCGAAGCCGGGCGGGCGCGTGAACTGCAAGCGGAAGGCCATGCTCTGTCCCGGTTCAATCACCCACGGGAAGGGCGGCTCCACGCCGCGCAGGTCGCTGAATACGTTGTCGGGCGTGTTCAGGCTGACATCGACCTGGCTGATCGTCACCGGCTGTTTGGTGGGGTTGCCCACGCCGCCGCTGATCACAATCAGCGTTTGATCTTCGTTCAGCGACGCACCGTTGATCTGCGCGGTAATCTGCGTATTAGGCGCGGGTGTGGGTATGGGCTTGACGATCGGCACTTCAAAGCGCGCCGATTGGGCCGCATCCGGCGCGAGCTTGAACACCCAGGTCAGCGCTGGACCCGGCACGTTGGCCGGCACGCGGTAGCCCGCGGTGAACGGCGTCGGGTTGCGCGGCGCAACCAAGCCACCGGGTGGCGGATTCGCTCCCTTGCTGCTGATCTGCCGGTCGATGATGTACTGCACACGAACGCCGTCGATCAATTTCACGTCGAACGAGTCGGCGCTGATCGGATCCGCGCCAAGATACTCGACGGTGAAATCGACGTAGTAATGCGCCTGCGTCGGGTTCTCCGGCTCGACCTCGGTCACCAGTCGCGCCGACAGCACGCTCACGCGCCAGTCGCCGAGCTGCACCGGCGCGCCGATGGGGGCCAGCCCGGGTTCGCCAATGGTCGGCGGCTCCCGATCGGCATCGTAAAGTCCGGTGACCACGAGACGCTCGGCGCCGCCTTCACCCAGCACGACGAGCGTGATTCCCGGCCGTGATTGCTGAAACAGATCGGCGACGGCGTCCGTCGGCACGCTCTGGCGGCCTGACATGCGGAAATTCAACTCGGCGCCGTTGTTCATATCGAGCGTGATCGGATCGCCTTCGGCCAGCCCATCGACCAGCGCCGTCGTCTCATCGGTGGGATACAGGCCGATGACGTAGTTGACCACCGTGCCGTAAATCCACTCCGCGCTGTCGGCGCCGGCGCTGAGGATCCGCCAGCGACCATCGCTCACCGCGACGGGCGCAATCGTGAAGGTCTTGCCGGTGATCGACATGCTCACCGGCCACGCGGTGAGGTCAGAGGGAGTGGGGGCCGGATCGACGATCGGCGTGCCGCCGCGCGTCAGCAGCAGCGCCAAAGCAATCACAGCCAGCGCCGCGGCGATGCCGATCAAGATCAGCCGCGGGCGATGAGCGGGATCCGACCAAAAGGACTTGCCGCGCGACGAACTACCGGCAGTCACATCGACCGGCGCATCATCCGCATTGGGCTGGAAGGACATGTGCGCTGAGCTCCTGGTCAGGGGATAGCACTAGGAAGACCGTACGGAGTGATGCGCAGGACAATCGAGCCGCCCGACGGCTGCAAGATAAAGGTCTGGCTCAGGTACGGCACGCTGAGCCGCACCACGCCCGATGTATTCACCGTCAGCGAAGCGAACCCGAACCCGTCGGTGAAGCCGTGCGTCAATTCCTGGCCGGTGGTCACGTCGACCACGCGGGCCGAGACACCGACGACGCCCTCACCCGGATCGGGGGCGCGGTTGTTGTTGAGATCGTAATAGACCGTCAGGTTGATCGGCACCAGCACGCGAGGCGGCTGCCCGGCCGGCGTGGCGGTTGGCAGCTGACTGACCTGGATGAACGGCGGCGTCGGGGTCAACGTGGGCGAGCTGGTCGGGGTCAGCGACGGCGTGGGCGTGTTGGTGGGCACGGTCGGCGGTGGCGTCACGGGCGGCCGCGTGTTCGTCGGCGTCGGGCTCGGGCCAGGGCCGGTGAAGCATTGAAAACTGTATTTGAAATTGACGGCCTGGCTCGGATCGATCGCGTATTCGTTGCCGATGAGGGCGTACAACCATCCTTCGTAAGTCACGTAAAACGACAGCCGGCTTCCAAAGTTGCCGCTAGCCCGATCGATGTCCTGGTTGCCGCCAATCCCGTTCAGATTGTTGTCGTACAAAATCAAGTTGGTATCGGTGCCCGGCGTCAGATCGAGCGTCTCGCAGGTGACGAGCAAGCCGGGCTTCACCCACATTCGGAAGAAATCATTGTCTGGAGCATTCGGATCGGAGCCGCGCCACGGCGCGAAGTTGAGATCGGTGTATTTCAAATTCAGCGCAATCAGCGAGGAGCGGTCGAAATCGAAGTTCGGCTCGAACCGGTCGGCGCCGGGGATCGGCGTGCCGGTGGGGGCCGGCGACCCGGTTGGTGAGCCGGTCGGTGTGGGCGATCCAGTTGGCGTTGGGGTCGATGTTGTTGGCCCCTCGGCAGTCAGCTTGTAAGTCCCAGAGGGGCAATTTGACGCGACGTGAGATATTGCGAAAAAATATGCGCCTGCGGTGGATGGGAAAAAATCGACGCTGGCCGACAAACTACCTAGCGACTTGGTACTGGTGAGTATCGGTGTCTGACTGGAATTATAGACGACAATGAGGAGGTTGTAGGTGCTCAAAGAATTGGGCGCCGCTGTGACAAGGTAATGGAATCCCGCGATAACATCCACCCTGAAATACTGAGTTTGCACCGTTACCGTAAGAGGCGTACCCGGTGAAGCGGGGGCATTTGACGGCAATAGTGTAAGGTTATTGTAGGTGAACAAGGCGGCAGCAGTGGCGAAAGTGAAGTTGTTGGTGACGTCGCTGACGGGAGTCGTGATCGTGTAGGTACAGGTAAGCGGCGTCTGAGCGGCGCGGATTGCATTGATCGACAGAAGATTGCTCTGCTCCGGCGCGTGGAGGAACGACGCGGCCGGCCCTTCGACTCCGCTCAGGGCAGGCCCGCGCAGCGCGCCGCCGGCGTGCGCCGGGGCGGCCTCGACGGCTGCCGCGACCAACAGCGACAAGGCAAACATCGCGCACAGCGCAACCAGACTCGCCGTGAATACTGCTTGCAAACGGGTCATCGCAACGCGTTCCTCCTGGTGATTATTCATTCTCACCACGGAGGCACAGAGAGCACGGAGAAAAGCCTTTTGGAATCTCCGTGAACTCCGTGTCTCCGTGGTCTAATTGACTTGTGTGCAATCACCAGGTTCCTCGGAGCAAATGGCTGTCCGATTTTGGACAGGGCCAAAGTATAGCGCAAGTTGGGGAGTGCGCAAATCGCGTAACGCATCGCTCAACACGCTACACGGACTTGGAGCATTTTCATCCGTTTACGGGAGCACCCCCGCTGCGCGACCCCGCCCCTGCGGGCCGAGGGCAGGCGGCAGGCTGCACCGCATGTGTCCGTTTGCGTCCGTTCTGGTGATTACCTACATCTCAAATGCTCTCCGCGTCCCCGCGGACGCCCGCGAGGACGCGGGCTTAGAGCACCTATGCGTAATCACCAGATCCGTTGCATTGACGCACCCTGAAGATCATGCTACCATACGCGCCAGCCCGGCCGCAAGTTGCGGCTTATCCGCCTCCAGTCGCGGGTTTGAACCCTAACAGCCAATGGTCACCGACAGCCTACCCTCTGCTTCTGTTCAACCTCGCTCGGAACGGGCGCCGCGCCCGGCAAAGCGCTGGGAAATCGCCGGCAGAGCTCCGAAAAACCATTTCGCTCGCTTCCCCGACCTGCCGCCGCTCCTCGTGCAGGTCCTCTACAATCGCGGGCTGATCGAGCCAGCTAAGGCGGCTGCGTTCCTGACCGACGACGAGCCGCTGGTCGATCCGTATCGGCTCAAGGGCATGGGCGACGCGGTCATGCGCCTACGCCGCGCGGTGCTGGACGGCGAACCGATCGCCGTGTACGGCGATTACGACGTGGACGGCGTCACGGCCACGACGCTGCTCACGCAGGCTCTGCGCGGCTGGAACGCCAAGGTCACGCCTTACATCCCCGACCGGTTCGAAGAGGGCTACGGTCTCAACACCGGCGCGCTCGACAAGCTGGCCGGACAGGGTGTCCGCGTCGTGGTCACCGTCGATTGCGGCGTGCGCGCCCTGGCCGAGGTCGAGCACGGCAACCGGCTTGGCCTCGACCTGATCGTCACCGATCACCACGAGCCGGAAGGCGAGCGTCTGCCGCCGGCGCGGGCCTTGATCAACCCCAAGCAGCCCGGCTGCGCGTATCCCGACAGGGACCTGGCCGGCGTCGGGCTTGCCTTTCGGCTGGCGCAGGCGCTGGCCTGGCAGCTCACTCGCGATGGCCGCGCGCTGCCGTTTCCCGTCGACGATCTGCTCGATCTGGTCGCGCTGGGCACGGTCGCCGATGTCGCGCCGCTGGCCGGCGAAAATCGATTCATGGTGCGGCGCGGATTGGGGTTGATCAACGCCCGCGCCCGACCCGGCATCGCCGCGCTGTGCGACGTCTCCGGCTTGACGCCCGGCGAGATCGACGCAGGATCGATCGGCTATTCGCTCGGCCCGCGCTTGAATGCCGCCGGCCGCGTCGAGCACGCCCACGCCGCGTACCAGCTGCTCGCCAGCGAGAGCATCGAGCAGGCAGCGCAATTCGCCTATCAGCTCAACGAGCAAAATCGCGAGCGGCAGCGCCTCACCGCCGATATGGTCGAGAAGGCCGCCGCGCAGGCTCTCGAAGCGGATCCCGACGCGCCGCTGTTGTTCGCCGCAAGCGCCGACTTCTCGTCGGGCGTGATCGGGCTGGCCGCCAGCCGGCTGGTCGAGACGCACCATCGGCCAGCCATCGTCTTGAGCATCAACGCCAGCGCAGCACGCGGATCGGCCCGCAGCATTTCGCAATTCAACATCACGCACGCGCTTGACGAATGCAAAGACGTGCTCGTCAAGCACGGCGGGCACGCCGCGGCAGCCGGCTTCACGGTGACGCTCGATCGGCTGGAAGAACTCAAAGCGCGGCTGACCTCGATCGCCGCGCGGTCGCGCTCGGAGGGCGACTGGTCGCCCGTCCTAAACATCGATGCGCACGTCCGCCTAGCGACGCTCACGCTGGACATGCAGGCGCACCTGGCGCGGCTCGAACCGCACGGCATAGACAACCCGCAGCCGGTATTCCTCAGCCGCGACATCCGCGTGCGCGGCGCGCGCACGCTCAAGGACGGGGCGCACCTCAAACTCACACTGCTCGACGAGAACGGCAAATTCTGGGACGCCATCGCCTTCCGCATGGGCGAGCGGCTCAAACACTTGCCGGACAAGATCGACCTCGCCTACACGCTGGAACTCAACACCTGGCAAGGCGAGCAGCGCTTGCAGTTGAACGTGAAAGACCTGCAACCGGCCCAAGTACGATGAAGATACTCGTTCGCTCGCCGATGGCCTGTCGCGATTCTGGGAATGGTATAAAGAGAATGTAGAATGACGGATGCGGAATAATGAACGACGAACGACGATCCCGCTACTCCCACACCCGCACACTCCTAACCGTTCTCGCTCTCACAGCAATTCTGCTCCTCGCCAACGTCACTTCTGCCCAATCGGCGCCGCCCGACCCGCGCTTCGGCGCGGTCGAAGCATTTCGCTCGTCCGCCGACGCCGCCGGGCTGCGCCTGGGCTGGGAGCGCATCATCTTCTTTTGGAACCAACTCCAGCCCAACGGCCCAGACGAGTGGAACGAATTTCACTTCGAAGACGGCTGGCTGGCCGATGCGACCGCGCACGGGCGGCAAATCGTCGGTCTGCTGGAAAGCACGCCGGGCTGGGCCACCGATGGATCGCTCAGCGCGGGCGTGCCGCGCGGGCTGCATCTGTCCATCGACGATCCGAATAACCTGTGGGCCAACTTCATGCGCACGATCGTGCGGCGTTACGCCGGGCGCATCGATCACTGGATCATCTGGAACGAACCCGATATCGAGCCGCCGGAATATGGCGTGCAGTGGGAAGGATCGGTCGCCGACTACGCGCAGCTGATCAAAGTCGCGTACCTGGTCGCCAAGCAGGAGAATCCCAACGCGGTGATCCATTTTGCCGGATTGACTTACTGGCACGATGTGGTCAATAAGCGGCCACTGTACTTACAGCGTTACATCGACGAAGCGCGCAAAGACCCGGCCGCTGCCGCGCACAACTACTACTTCGACGCCATCTCATTGCACATCTACTTCAGCACCGACACCGTTTACGACATCACGGCCGAGTTTGCCGCCGTCCTGCGCCGCAACGGGCTATCTCAGCCGATCTGGATCAACGAGACGAACGCCCCGCCGTTTGACGATCCGCTCAACCCGTGGACGATTCCGGATTGGAAGGTGACGCTTGATCAGCAGGCCGGATTCATCATCCAGGCCTTCGCGCAGGGGATGGCTGCCGGAGCGCAACGCATCGCAATATATAAGCTCGCCGACGTCCCACCCTATGCGCCCGGCTACGAACCGTACGGCCTGGTTCGATCCGACGGGACGCGGCGGCCTGCCTTCGACGCGATGCGCGTGGTCACCACGTACTTTGCAGGGACGCGGTCGGCCCGGATGGATCGCACGGCGGCGCGCAGCATGGTCACGCTCGATCGCGGCGAACAGACCACGCGCGTGCTGTGGGCGCGCGGCAAAAATGATGTGCCGGTGTCGCTGCCCGCGCTTGCGCCGCAGGCGACACTCATCACCCATTTAGGCGCAACGCGGATCATCACCTCGACCGATGGCGTGTACCGGCTGACGCTGCCTGCCGCGCTGTGCGCCGATCCGAAGCACGGCTGCGCCGTCGGTGGCGCGCCGCTGGTTATTGTCGAACAGGCCTCGGCCAACGCTGCGCCACAGCCGCAAGCGACGGCGGAAGCCTCGCCGACGGCAGGGACGCCCACGCGTGAGCCATCGCCGACTCCTTTGAGCACGCTCAAGGCAAGTCCGACGGCGACGATCACGCCTTCTCGGACAGCAACGCGCACACCGACCCGCACACCGATTGCAACCGCATCGGCCACGCCGACGCCTTCTGCCACACCTATTCCAAACCCGGCGCCGAGTCAAACTCCGGCCGCGTCTCCGACACCGGCTCAGGACTTATTGTCCATGTC
>JBOGUH010000545.1:0-2180 GCA_050695975.1 Anaerolineae bacterium | reverse complement strand
CAACAGGGTGTGCGGATTGTAACCGAAGATTCATCGGGACGCGGTCTCTTCTATCTATTGGTGGCGGACGGTCTCGGCTATGCTCTAGTTGGTCTCGGCGATCTAACTAACGCTGAAGCAGTGATGAGTACCTTTCAGGTACGGTAGGCTTTATTGTACAAATCGGGGCGAGCGTACTTGGCTTAATTGTTGCCAAGATATGCGCTCGCCCGCAATCTCCAATCTCAAATCTCCAGCTATTACGTTCCTTCTTCCCACGACTCGAGGTACCGCCGCTGCGCGTCGGTCAGCGTGTCGATTTTCACGCGCATCGCTTCAAGCTTGAGCCGGGCCACTTCGCGGTCGATCTCGCCCGGCACGGAGTACACCTGCCGCTCCAGCGACTTGCCGTTTTTCGCCATGTACTCGATCGACAACGCCTGGTTGGCGAACGACATGTCCATCACGCTGGCCGGATGCCCTTCGGCGGCGGCCAGGTTGATCAGCCGGCCTTCAGCCAACAGATTGATCTGCTTTCCGTTCTTAAGTGTGTACTGATCGACGAACTCGCGCACCCTGCGCGGCGCGCCGTGCGACATCGCTTCCAGCGCCGGGATGTTGATCTCGACGTTGAAGTGGCCGGAGTTGCACACCAGCGCGCCATCCTTCATGCGCTCGAAGTGGGGCGTGTCGATGACTTTGATGTCGCCGGTGGCAGTGATGAAGATGTCGCCGCGCGGCGCAGCTTCAGCCATCGGTTGCACTTCGAAGCCGTCCATCACCGCTTCGAGTGCTTTGAGCGGATCGACTTCGGTGACGATCACGTGCGCGCCATGCCCCTTGGCGCGCAGGGCGATGCCGCGGCTGCACCAGCCATAACCGGCGACCACCACCGTCTTCCCGGCAATCAGGATGTTGGTGGCGCGGATCACGCCATCGAGCGTCGATTGGCCGGTGCCGTAGCGGTTATCGAACAGGTGCTTGGTGTTCGCGTCGTTGATCGAGATGATCGGGAACTTGAGCGCGCCGTCTTTCGCCATCGCCCGAAGCCGGATGACGCCGGTCGTGGTTTCTTCGGTCCCGCCGACGACGGTCGAGAGCAGATCGGTGCGAGCCTTGTGAAGCGTCGAGACCAGATCGGCGCCGTCGTCCATGGTCAGGTGTGGTTTGTGATCGAGCGCGGCCTTGATATGCGCGTAGTACGTCTGGTTGTCTTCGCCCTTGATGGCGTAGACCGGAATCTCGTAGTTGGCGACGAGCGAAGCGGCCACATCGTCCTGCGTGGAGAGTGGATTCGAGGCGCACAGCACGACATCGGCTCCGCCGGCTTGCAGCGTATGCATCAAGTTCGCCGTCTCGGTCGTGACGTGCAGACAGGCGCTGACGCGCAGGCCCTTGAGCGGCTGCTCCTTCTTGAAGCGCTCGCGGATCAGCCGGAGGACCGGCATTTCCTGCTCGGCCCATTCGATACGGTAGCGCCCGCCCGTGGCAAGGTTCAGATTCTTGACGTGATGCTCGACGGTCATTCTTTACTCCGTGTAGGTATTGATTCGTCGCTCCCGCGACGAGCTACAGCTAATGCGCTGGTCGGCGAACGGCGACGCCCTCGATAAACGGCAGGTACTTCTTGAAACCCAGTTTCTCGTAAACGTGGATGGCCGTGGCGTTCGACTGCGCTACGTTCAAAATGATGGTGCGGATGCCGCGCCGGATCAGCTCGGCGCACACGGCGCTGGTCGTAAGGGCGGCATAACCTTTCCCGCGATGGTCGGGATGCGTGAACACGTTGCCCACAGCCGCCGTGCTGTACGTTTCACTGACGACGTGCGTCCCGGCAACCGCGATCAACCGGCCGCGCGCCTCGATACCGAAGAACGCCCCATCAAAAACCTGGCTGGGCGTGAAGGCATTGCCACTGCCCAGCGTGTACAGCCGCTCCAAGTCGCTGGTGTGCTGCGGCGTCAGATGGGTCACGCTGCCGCGCACGGGCCGGAAGTCGCCCGGTTTGAGCGTCATGCGCCACATCGGTTCGAGGTACTCAATCCGATAATGCGCGCGCATCGCAAGCACGTGCTCTTCGCGCACGTTCAAGTACACGCGCGGTGCGCGCAGCGCGGCGTCCAAGACCAGTGCGACGCTCTGCGCCTCGCCCATCGTGAACAGCGCCGGCGGCTCGAAGCCTTTGAACAGCAGCGCCAGCG
>JBOGUH010000544.1:0-4455 GCA_050695975.1 Anaerolineae bacterium | reverse complement strand
GTCCGGGTCTCACCGCAGAGGCGCAGAGGACGCGGAGAAATAAACAAGAAAAACTCGGCGCACTCCGCGTCTCGGCGGTGAAAAATCGCCAGCCGAACAGGACAAAACTAAATGGTCAAAGCACTAGCCTTAAATGAGCGCCGAGTGGTCACACACCCCGACGAGCAGGGAATTCGTAAGCCCGATACGCTTCTTCCAGATCGATGCCGGCAGCGTTGGCCAGGCGCATCAATCGGCCCAGGCACGCGCCCAGCGCTTCGCGCAGCATCGCCTCGCCACCTGAGTCCGACAGCGCAGCGCCGAGTTCGCCGATACTCTGCGCCAGCGACAGAAACTCGCTGACGGCATCGCGACGGTGCGCGGCATCGACTTGCTGCTGCGCGCGCTGCAGGTCACTCAGGCCGGAGCGATCGGACTCGGTCAGTGTGACGGGTATCTGCGGCAGCGCTTGCTGGAACGTCCCTTGCTGCAGCGCAGCGCGAATCCGCTCGCGGACGCGGCTCAACGCTTCGGGATCCTGCACGATGTTGAAATCGTCCGAGTCGATCGCCAGCACCGGGCAGTCGGAGTACGCGGCGACGAAACCGTCGTAGGCCAGGCGCAGGCTGTCGATGTAGCTGCGATCCATGCTCCGCTCGTAAGGGCGATCGCGCGCGGCGATGCGGGCCATCAGCGTGTCGAGGCTGGCGCGCAGGTAGACCAGCAGGTCGGGCTTGGGGATTTTCTCGGCCAGCGCCGAGTGAAGTTTCTCGTACACGGCGAGTTCGTCGCCGCCCAGGTTGAGGTGCGCGAACAAGGAATCCTTGGCGAAGGTGTAATCGCTGATCAGCGCCCCGCGCGTCAGCGCGCGCGGGATCACAGCGTGCTGCTGGCGATAGCGGCTGAGCAGAAAAAAGATCTGCGTCTGAAACGCGTAACGCGCCCGATCGCTGTAGAAATCGGACAGGAACGGATTCTCCTCAAAGACTTCAAGCAGCGGCTCGGCGTTGAAGTCTTTGCTCAGCAGCCGGACGAGCGTGGTCTTGCCGACGCCGATGACACCTTCCACGGCGATATAGGGATAGCGAGGCAAAAGACACTCCTTGTTCGGTGTAGGTGCGACGCACGTAGGGCGGGCAGCTGCCTACCCTTACATGTACATGTGCGTCGCACCTTGTTTGACCCCAGCATAAGACGCTCACGCGCAAATGTCAAGGCAATCAGCGTTACAATCTGATAAACAGATAGAGACGGCGCATCCGTTTACGGGGCGTTCCGCTGCACCGCATGTGTCCATTGCCAATCCCCCTCGGCGCTGGTATCATGTCATTTCCGTCAAACAGGAGGCAGCGCTCTATGTCAGACCGTCCGCTCATCTTGGTCACGAATGACGACGGCATCCAATCGCCAGGACTTCGCGCCGCGGCCGCCATGTGCGCAGCCCTGGGCGACGTGTTGATCGTCGCGCCGTCGTACCAACAATCCGGCGCGGGTCGATCGATGCCGTCGACAAGCGAGGGTCGCATCTATGCGGAAGAGGTAGCCATCAACGGGAACACCGTCATCGGATACGGCGTCGAAGGCACGCCGGCCCAGGTGGTGCAGCATGCTCTATTCGAGATCGCCGAGCGGCCAGTGAACATCGTCGTGTCGGGCATCAATTACGGCGAAAACATCGGCGAGGGCATCACCGTATCGGGCACGGTCGGCGCGGCGCTTGAAGCGGCATCGTTTGGAATCCCGGCGCTGGCCGTGTCACGGCAAACGCCAGCGGAGCACACTCTCAGCCACTCGGCCGACATCGACTTCTCGGTTGCCGCGCATTTCGCGCAGAAGTTCACCACGGCGGTTTTGCGCCACGGGTTGCCCGCGGGCGTCGACCTGCTCAAGATTGAAGTGCCGCAAGATGCGACGATCAGCACGCCTCATCGCTGGACGCGCCTCAGTCGCCAGCGTTACTTCTACCCGGTCGTCCCACATCGTCGCCGGCCGACCGATCCCGGTCCCTTGGGATACGAGACGCGCGTCGATAGAGAGTCGCTCGAACCCGATTCGGATGTGCAGGCGGTGATAATCGATCAAGTGGTGTCAATCACGCCGGTGACGGTCGACCTGACTGCGCGCGTCGATTTCGAGCAGATGGAAGCCTGGCTGGGTCAATAAGAAACCCGTTTTCTCGCAGAAAACGGGTTTCTAATCAACCGCGAAGATGGGAAGGCTATTCCAGTATCTCTGTCGTTTCCTCCGGCCCATTCAGTAACATTCGTAACCGGTTGAGCACGTCGCGTCCTAACACAATCTCGTCCGAGACTTCGTCGCCGACGACTTCGATCCCTGGCAATGTCACGCCGCCAATCCGCACATCCACGAGATACAACAACACTCGACGGCGTTCTCCCCATTGACTGCGAATAGACATTTCCGTTGTCGTCGGAGCGCGAATCTCGTTGAGGTAACTGACCGGGACGATCGTTCCATCCGCACCGGTGTCTACGAAGACAGGCAGCGGGCCGACGCGCAGGTTCTCGGCGGCAGCCACGAAAGTGACTTCCACGGTCGGCGCAGGCGGGTAGACATTTCGACTGTAGCGATAGATCACGATTGACCTCGCTCAAAGCGCGGACTGCGAAACACTAACTCCCGCTCTGGCTCATCAGTCACTCGCTTGAGCAATACCACAGTATGGCCTAAGCGAGCGAAGACGCGCAAGTGAAGCGTTCGCAAATCGGGATCGTGATCAATCACTTGGCCTTCGTGAATGGCGACGTACTCACCTCGATACTGAGCGAGGAGAGTTCCCCGTAACTGTTCAAAAGCCTTCATCTCGGCCCTGATTTTTTCGCGGTCGAACTGTGCCAGGTACGACCGTAGGGCTCGGTCAACAAAGACCTCTGCGCTGGTCTGCGTCTCTCCAGCCAACCGATCAATTTGCTCGGCGATGTCTGGTTTGAGCGTAACAGTCAACATAGCAACCTCCAACGCAAGTATACTCTCAACTATTCGCTATGACAATGTCGGTAGTGCTTGCTCTAGCATGTGCCCCTGCTCTTCTCGAGTTTGCCTTTACCCTCCCAATCTTCGAGAAGTTTCTGATTGCGGTCGAGTGCGGTATAATCTGAACAGTCTGCCTCACCCCCTCGCCGGCTTCGCCACCCTCCCCCTCTCCTGTCCGCTCCGCGACTGCACGACAGGAGAGGGGGAGGGGCAGGGGGTGGGGGTGAGGTGTAAGCCGGAGTTCGAATGCGCACGGTCTTTCCTTTCACTGCTATCGTCGGCCAGGAGCGCATGAGGCGCGCGCTGGTCTTGAACGCGATCCATCCTCAGATCGGCGGCGTGTTGATCCGCGGCGAGCGCGGCACGGCTAAATCGACCGCTGCGCGCGCGCTGGCCGCGCTGCTGCCGGAGATTGAAGTCGTCGAAAGCTGCCGCTTCGGCTGCGATCCCAATTTGCCGCTCGACTGGTGCACCGAATGCCGCGAACGTGCGGCGAGCGGCGAGGAGCTGCCGGCCACGACCCGCCGCACCAAGTTCGTCGATCTGCCGGTCAGCGCGACTGAAGACCGCGTCGTCGGCACGCTCGACATCGAGCAGGCTATTCAGAAAGGCATCCGGCGCTTCGAACCGGGCGTGCTGGCCGCGGCCAATCGCGGCCTGCTGTACGTGGACGAAGTCAACCTGCTCGACGATCACGTCGTCGACTTGCTGCTCGATTCGGCGGCGATGGGCGTCAACGTCGTCGAGCGCGAAGGCATCTCATTCAGCCATCCGGCCAAGTTCATCCTGGTCGGCACGATGAACCCTGAAGAAGGCGACCTGCGCCCGCAGCTGCTCGATCGCTTCGCGTTCGCGGTGGACATCCGGGGCATCCACGACCAACAGCAGCGCATGCAGATTCTCGAACGCAACCTGGCCTTCGAGCAGGACTCGGAGGGATTCCGCGAAGAGTGGGAGCCGCGCGAGCGACTGCTCTCGGAAGAGATCGACCGCGCGCGCAAGATGCTGCCCAAGGTCGAGTTCACGCAGGCCAATTTAGCGGCCATCGCCGGCATGATGGCCGGCCTGGGCGTCGACGGCCATCGCGCCGACCTGGTGATCCTCAAAGGCGCGCGCGCCCACGCGGCGCAGTTCGGACGCGAACACATCACCAAGGAAGACATCCTGCTCGCCGCCGAATTGGCGCTGCCGCATCGTCTCAAGCGGCAGCCGTTCCAGGACAACGGCCAGGTCTCGATGCAAGACCTGAGCGAGCGGCTGGATCAAGCGCGGAGCGAATTTTCCGGCGGCGAAGAAGCCGTGCTCGACGAAGGCGGCGAGCAGGGTGGCGTCAAAAAAAAACGGTAGCGCCCGAAGGTGAGGTGAAAGACTCGGCCGACTTCGGGCACAGCGAAGCGCGAACGCAGGCGCAGACGGCAGGCCAGCAGGACGCTTACTGGTGGGAGGGCGGCGACAGCGTGCCCATCGGCGAGACGTTCACCG
>JBOGUH010000543.1:0-2749 GCA_050695975.1 Anaerolineae bacterium | reverse complement strand
GTCCGGGTCTCACCGCAGAGGCGCAGAGGACGCGGAGAAATAAACAAGAAAAACTCGGCGCACTCCGCGTCTCGGCGGTGAAAAATCGCCAGCCGAACAGGACAAAACTAAATGGTCAAAGCACTAGGAACTGGAGGAATTCAAACAGCTACGGTAGCCCTGTTACCTGAATCTCGCGCGGATGCTCGACGCTGAAGTCGAAGCGCACGAACTGCTTTGCGTTCGGTTCGAGCGACATCTTCCACGTCAGTTCGTTCAGCTCGGTCTGCTCGAAGGGTTTGGGATCGCCAGACTCCAGTTTGATTTTGATCGACTCGTGGCGCGACACGGGCAGCTGGTCGTGAACTTCGAGCGCGATCTTGTCCGCGCGCAAGTTGCGCAGTTCGATCTCGTAGCCGTAGTGCAGCTTGCGCTTGTCTTGCAGGAATTTCTTGTCCACCTCGCGCGCTTTCAATTCGCGTTTGACGTACACGCGATCGTCCACACCCAGGTACAATTCAAACTCCTCGCCGGGCGCGATCAGCTTGAGCGGTGTGCTGCCGATGAAATCGCCCTCGACGAACAGCGCTGCCTTGCCCGGCAGCAGCATGAGATCGCTCGCGTTCTTCACTGTCGCGCGGCGATAAGCGAACTCGGCCAGCTTGGGCGCCGTGATGTAATCCATCTTCGCTTCGAGCTGGGTCATGGCGACGGTGACTTTGTGCGGCTCGCCGTCGGCGGGCAGGCTGGCCTTCTGCGGCAGGTGGAACGTGACGGATGCGCCCGCGCTGTCCACGCTGGCGGTGACGGCTTCCATTTCGACCGGCACACCTTCTTCGGCGACGACCAGCGCCGGCTGAGCCACGGGCGCAGCGGCGGGAGCCGGTTGAACCATGGCTTTCAGGCCCGCCGCGCGCGCCACGGGTCTCAGCACTTCCGGCTGATACGCGTACACGTACCATGGCTTGAGTTCAGGCAACATGGCCGCCAGCGCAGGTCGAGCGGTCGACAAATGCAGCGACACATCGTCCCAGTCCTCCCCCGTCCGCTGCGTGACCTGCCCCAGATAGGTCAGCTCTAAAACGTCCTCGTTCAACCTCACGTCGTACACTGGCTGCCAGCCGGCGTTGGACGCCACGTAGCTCACGTCGACGGTCAACTCGCCGGCGACCGTCACGTCCACCTCGATCGTGGCCGTGTACCGCTCGCGGCCCCGGCTGCCTTGCAGCGACCTGAGCTGGTTGCGCAGCTGGTCCAGTTGCTTCGCCAGGTCGCGCCGCTGGACGTTGACCTCGCGGATGCCCTCCTGCGTGCGGGCGAGCTCGTGCGCCACGAAGTACATCAGCGCGCTGCCTTGTCCCACGTCCGTCCGGGAAAACGCCACCCCGCGCGCCAGCTGCTCGCCGGCTTTGTCGGCCACCGATCGCGCGAATTGGGCCTGCACCGTCAGCGCCTCGGCCTTGTCGGCCAGCGTCTTGTCCGTGTCTTCCAATGCTTGAATCTGATCTTCCAGTTCCTTCACGTGGGCCGCCGGCGTCTCTTGGTAGAACGTTTTGCGCACATCCACGCCGAGCAGCCGTGCGCTTCCAGGCGCGGCATTCGGCTTGAAGGCGCCGCTGGCGCGCACCGATGCGGCATCCAGCGCCAGCGGCAGCTCGGCGATCTCCAGCTGATGCAGCCCCGGCTCAAGCGCAATCGATCCGCGCCGGGTGGCGCGCGCGCGATCGGGATAAGCGGTCACTTCGACGATGTGGGTTGATAGCTCAGTCATCGTTGGCCTCCGATGAACGATAGGCAATTGGCGTAGGCAATATTATAGCCGAAATGGGGCTTGGCCCGCTGCCGATCCTGCCCACGCTGGCGATGGCCTCGATCGTGCGCCTGCCGGTCAGTGCCGTGACCGTCCTGCTGGCTGAGAATGCCGTGAGTCTACCTGCCGGCTTGGCCCTTCTTGCGGTCGTATTTTGGAAGTATCAGACGCCCATCGATGCGAGGTCGATGCGCTGGATAATGGGTGGTGTCCCTGTAACAGGGGAAAGCTGAATGAGCGCTCATTACGCTCCCGCTGGATTGCCAAATCCAGCGGAAATACGGCGGATTTGGCAATCCGCCGCGAGCATCAAATTGGTCGAACCAGGTTACCCCTGTTGGAGGGACACTACCGGACAATGAGGATGACGCGTAATGTGTGACAAGTGGCGTGGTGGGTCTGTGAAGCGCCTAATCGACCCACTTGGTCACTCGCGGTTGCGGCCGATCGAACACATCGACCCAGCTGGCGCCGCGCCGGGCGATCAGCGTCGTAATGCCAGACACCTCGAGCTCGGCGACGATTTGCGTCGCACCGGTCTCGCCGCCGAATGACTCTGGGTCCACCAGCACCGCCACGACGCGCAGCCCGCTGCTGGCCAGGTGGCGCGCGGTGCGCGCCCAGCGCACGTTGACGGACGGGGTGACGACGATGACCGTCGAGCCGCGTGCCAGGCCGATCGATTCGCGGTAGAGGATCTCGTACAGCGGGAATCGTCCCTCCGCGCGGAGCACGGACAACGTTTCGAGGATCTTCAACACCTGCCGCTCGCCCCGATCTGCCTGAACCACCTCCCAACGCTGGCCGGCGGCGACCATGCCCAACGCTTGATCGTTGCGCAGGAAGTACTGGGCGACGGACGCGCCGATTGAAATGCAATACTCTTCGGTGCTGTGGGGCAGTTCGAACTTCGGCGGACGTCGCCCGCCGGCCTGCTCGATGATCTGGTTCGGATCGAGG
>JBOGUH010000542.1:0-7234 GCA_050695975.1 Anaerolineae bacterium | reverse complement strand
TCGCCGAGCTGTGCCGAACCGAGATCAAGTCGTATCGCCGACTGCCGCAGTTAGTCTATCACATTCAGACCAAGTTCCGCGACGACCCGCGTCCGCGCGCCGGGCTGATCCGCGTGCGCGAGTTCACGATGAAAGACTCGTACAGCCTCGACCTGGACGAGGCCGGGCTTGACGCGCAATACCGCGCCCACTACCAGGCCTACTTCAACATTTTCAACCGCTGCGACCTGCCAGTGATCGCCGTGGGCGCGGACGTCGGCTTGATGGGCGGCAGCCTGGCGCACGAGTTCATGTACCTGACGCCTATCGGCGAAGATACGCTGGTGCTGTGTCGCAATTGCGGTTACGCGGCCAATCGGCAAATTGCCAAATTCGCCAAGCCCGTGGCCGCGCCCGAAGCGCTCAAGCCAATCGAAACAGTCCCAACACCCGACACAAAAACGATCGAAGCGCTGGCGACGTTACTCGGCGTGCCAAAGAGCAGGACGGCCAAGGCCGTGTTCATGATCGCCGGTAATGAAGAAGATGCGCAGACGCGTGCAGCGTTCGTCTTCGCCGTGATTCGCGGCGACATGGAAGTGAATGAGACGAAACTCAGCAATGCGCTCGACGCCGATTGGCTGCGCCCGGCGACCGATGACGAGATTCGCGCGACCGGCGCAGCGCCGGGCTACGCGTCGCCGATCGGACTGAAGGATGTGACGGTAGTCGTCGACGACGCCGTGCCTGCCTCGCCCAACCTCGTCGCCGGCGCTAACGAGGATGGCTATCACCTGCTCAACACCAACACGCCGCGCGATTACGCCGCGTCGGTTGTCGCCGACATCGCGGCGGCCGGCGACGGCGATGCGTGTATTCAATGCGGGCAGCCGCTTTACACTGCGCGCGGCGTGGAGGTCGGCAACATCTTCAAACTCGGCACGCGCTTCTCGGATGCGATCGGCGCAACAGTCCTCGCCGCTGACGGCGCGCAGAAGCCCATCGTCATGGGCTGTTACGGCATCGGCTCGGGGCGATTGCTGGCCTGCGTGGCCGAAGAGCATCACGACGACAAGGGTCTCGTCTGGCCGATCAGCGTCGCGCCGTATCACGCGCATCTCATCTCACTGGCCGGAGCGGACGCGAGCGTGGCCGAAGCGGCCGATCGCGTCTACCGCACGCTGCTCGATACGGGCATCGAGGTGCTGTACGACGATCGCGCCGAAAGCCCCGGTGTCAAGTTCGCCGATGCCGACCTGATCGGCCTGCCCATCCGGCTCACCGTCAGCGCCAAGTCGGTCGGCAAAGGCGGCGTCGAGATGAAGCGGCGCGATCGGAAAGAGTTCGAGGTTGTTGCCGAGGCCGATTTGATCAGGCGCGTGCAGGCAGAGATCAAGTTGATGTCTGAGGCAATTCAGGCTGAGGCGGTCGAGGCGCCGTTCAAGTGAGACGCGTTGCGTATTCCGTATTGCGTAAACGGAATACGCAACACGCCATACGGAATACGTATGCAAGTCATCACCACCATACCAGAATTCCGCCGGGCGAAGTCCACCCTGTCCGGCGCCTGGGGCTTCGTGCCGACGATGGGCTATCTACACGAAGGACATCTCTCGCTGGTTCGGCGCGCCACGACTGAGAACGATCGCGTCGCAGTCAGCATCTTCGTCAACCCGACGCAGTTCGGCCCGAGCGAAGACCTCGCCGCCTATCCACGCGACCTGGAGCGCGACCTCAAATTGCTGGAAGCGGTGGGGGTCGATCTGGTCTTCCACCCGGCGCCCGAAGTGATGTACCCGCCGAGTTTTCAGACTTACGTGATCGTCGAGGAAGTCACCCAGCGTCTCGAGGGCGCGGCGCGGCCAGGACACTTCCGCGGCGTGGCGACGGTTGTGACCAAGCTGTTCAACATCGTGCAGGCCGAGCGGGCGTACTTCGGGCAGAAAGACGCGCAGCAGGCTGTCGTGATCAAGCGCATGGCAGCCGATCTCGCTATCCCGATTCAGATCGTCGTCTGCCCGACGTTTCGCGAGCCGGACGGACTTGCCATGTCGAGCCGCAACACGTACCTCGACCCAAAGCAGCGCACAGCCGCGACCGTACTACACCGCGCGCTGACCGCCGCACAGGAGCGATACGATGCCGGCGAGCGGGACGCCCAGGCGCTTCGCAGCGCGATGCGCTATACTTTGGAGCAAGAGCCGCTGGCGAAAATCGAGTACGTCTCCGCCGCCGATCCGGATACCCTGCTCGAACTCGACCACGTCGAAGATCGCCTACTGCTGTCGATGGCCGTTCGCATCGGCAAGACACGCTTGATTGATAACTTTCTGCGCGACTAATCGACGACACGACCAAGCGACACCACGACGAACATGCTTTTAACCCTCGACGTCAGTAATACGACGATCAAAGCCGGCGTGTTTCGCAAAGATAAACTGCTGGCCGACTGGTGCTTCGCGACCGAGCGGCACAAACTCGCCGACGAGTACGCCATGCTCCTACTCAGCCTGTTTCAAGCCAGCGGCGTGCCCGCCAGCGAGGTCACCGGCGTCTCGATCTCGTGCGTCGTCCCGCCGCTGCGATCGGTGTTCGACCAGATTGCGCGCCAGTACCTCCACGTCGATCCGATCATTATTGGGCCAGGCATCAAGACCGGGATCAAGTTGGCCGTCGATAATCCGCGCGAGGTCGGCTCTGATCGCGTGGTCAACGCGCTGGCGACGCATCGGCTGTATGGCGGCCCGGCGATTGGAATCGCGTTTGGCACGGCGACCGTGTTCGACTGCGTCTCGGCGGAGGGCGAATACCTCGGCGGCGCGATCGCGCCCGGCATGGTCGTGGCGCTTGAATCGTTGACGCGATCGGCGGCGCAGTTGTACCAGGTCGAACTGGTGCGGCCGCCAAAGGCGATCGGCAAGAACACCGTTCACACGATGCAGTCGGGAATGGTGCTGGGCTATGCCGGACTGGTCGAGGGACTGGTGCAGCGCCTGAGGCGCGAGATGGTCGGATCGGATCCGAGAGAAAAAGTGACGGTCATTGCCACCGGCGGGCTGGCCGAAGTCATTGCGCCGGAGACGGACGCGATCGATGTGATCGATCAGCAGCTGACGCTGAAAGGCCTGCGGCTCATTTACGAGCTCAACCAACCACCCAACTAACCAGCTATCCGATCACGAAACCGCGCAGGCGGGCATGCCTGTGCCCGCCCCAACCTGGATATGGAAGCCATCCCTCTCTTGCATGACAAGCACATCCTGCTCGGCGTGAGCGGCGGCATCGCCTGCTACAAGGTCGTCGATCTGGCCAGCAAATTGACGCAGGCCGGCGCGCAGGTCGATTGCGTGCTGACCGAGTCGGCGGTGAAGTTCGTCGCGCCACTGGCGTTCGCTGCGGTGACCGGCCGCCCGGCGCTGACCGACGCCGATCTATGGCGAGCCGATCTGCACGTGCCGCACGTCGGCCTGGGACACGGCTCCGACCTGATCGTCATCGCCCCGGCGACGGCGAACACCATCGCTAAACTGGCGCACGGCATGAGCGACAACTTACTCACCGTCAGCGTCCTCACCGCGACGTGTCCGGTGATCATCGCACCGGCGATGGACGCCGGCATGTGGGAGCATCCGGCTACACAGGCGAACGTCGATGGTCTGCGCGCGCGCGGGGTGGCGATCGTCGGCCCAGCCGAGGGGCGGATGGCATCCGGCTTGACCGGATCGGGGCGGATGGTAGAGCCAACAGAATTGCTCGGCTGGATCCGCGTCGTGTTGGGCAAGCAGCAAGCGTTACGCGGCCGCAAAGTCCTCGTGACGGCGGGCGGCACGCGCGAAGCGATCGACCCGGTGCGCTTCGTCGGCAATCGATCGAGCGGCAAGCAAGGCTTCGCGCTGGCGCAGGCGGCGATCGATCGCGGCGCAGACGTCACGCTGATCGCCGGAGCGACGGCGTTAGACACGCCCGTTGGCGCGCGGCGGATTGACGTCGAATCGGCGCAACAGATGCGCGACGCAGTGCTGGAAGTATGCCAGGATGCAGACGCACTGCTCATGGCCGCCGCCGTCGCCGATTTCCGCCCGGAGCATGCCACCGATCACAAAATCAAGAAGACGAAAGATACGATTGAGCTGGACTTGAAACTGGCGCGCACGGTGGACATCTTGCAAGCGGTTAGGCAGCAACGGGTCACAACCCACAGGCCCAAGGTCGTCGTTGGCTTCGCGGCCGAGACGCACGGCCTGCTCGAAAACGCACAGGCGAAACTGGAGAGCAAAGGACTCGATTTGATCGTCGCCAACGACGTGTCGGTCGGCGATGCCGGCTTCGGAGTCGACACGAATCGGGTGACGTTGCTTGACACGCATGATGGGGTCGAGCAGCTGCCAGTGATGAGTAAGGCACAGGTCGCCGCGCGGGTGATCGATCGAGTGGCCGCACTGTTAGGCAATTGACGCATCCTGTCAGATAGCGTTATACTGTGCGCATGAAGTTAGGCGATCTTGTCAGCCGCGTAGTCGTCGATTCGAGCAAGCTCAGCCAGTATGCGCTGAACCCGCAAAATGAACGCGGACGACACAAGGCGAAAGTGTTTGAGCAAACCCTGGGTTATACACAGCGGGACCACAGCGATCTGGCGCAGCAAATCGAAAACAGCGCGCTCGAAGGCGAAGCGGAGATAATGCGCGCGGATCGCTTCGGCCAGCACGTGCGGGTAGACTTGGACATCACTGGCGTGGCGGGATAGAGAGCAGTTGTGCGGACCGGATGGTTGATTACGCCCAATAGGAACGAGGCCGTGCTCGTGACCCTCTATGTGAGGAGGTAATTATCTATGACAAAGCCAGAGTTGTTTGATACGGCTGAACTGCTTGTAGACTTGCCAGAGTGCAACCTGCGCGCCGGTGCTCTGGGCGCGATTGTGCATCAACATTCGGACGACATGTACGAAGTCGAATTCGTCGATGAAGACGGGCAAACGCGAGCAGTATGCGCGCTCTCGACGCAACAATTCATGATCGTGTGGCGGCACGCGACACAATCGTGGGTGCCTGTTCCCAAGCAGATGGCCGAACTGGTATCCCGGCTGCGCGAACCGGCTCGGCGCGAAGTTTTGGACTTTGCGCGTTTCTTGCATGCGCGAAGTGCGCAGGAACAGGCCAGCCGCAAAGAACCTGCCGAAAAGGAAGTCGTCCGCTGAGGGTAAGTTCCCCAACCGGCCGGGCATTGTACGTTTCTCGGTGAATCCATCGTGCGGAGGTATAATAGCCTCCGCACGATTCCATTTACACACCATTTGAAATGCGGGCTTCAGCCTGCACACTGCCCAACTCCACTTGGACAATGGAGGTGTGTATGACCGAACGAACCGTTGTCATCCTCGAAGGCGACCAGACCGGCCAGGAACTGCTGGACGAGTCGCTGCGCGTGATCGACGCGCATGTGATCCGCGTGCCGTTGACCTTTCAGCACTTTGATCTGTCGCTTGATAAGCGCCGCGCGACGAGCAACCAGATCGTCTACGAAGCCGCCGATGCCCTGCGCGCAGCCGGGCTGGGCTTGAAGGCGGCGACCATCACGCCCGAGGAGCCAGGCGACGTAGGCAGCCCCAATGCCATCTTGCGGGAAGCGATAGACGGCAAAGTCATTCTGCGTGTCGGGCGGCGCCTGCCCAACGTGCGGCCGGTGGGTGGCGTGTACGCGCCCGTCGCGGTCGTACGCATGGCCGTCGACGACGCGTACGGCGCGAAGGAATGGCGCGAAGGGTCAGGGCTGGGCGAAGTTGCCTATCGCACCGAGAAGATCACGCGCGGCACCTGCCGCGCCGTGGCAGAATTTGCCTTTCAACATGCGCGCAAGACCGGCGCGAAAGTTTTCGGCGGGCCGAAGTACACGGTCAGCCCGATCTATGAAGGCATGTTCAAGGAAGAGCTCGACGCCGCCGCGCAGCGCCATCCCAACGTGCGCTACGAGCCGCAGTTGATCGACGCGACCTACGCGCTGCTGCTGGTGAAGGCCGGCGAGGCGCTGGTGATCCCAGCGCTCAACCGCGACGGCGACTGCCTGAGCGATTTGGTGCTGCAGATGTTCGGATCGATCGCCGGCAGCGAGTCGCTGGTGTTGGGCTTCGACGAGCAGTTCAACGTGAAGGTGGTGATGGCCGAAGCGCCACACGGCACCGCGCCCGGCTTGTTCCGCAAGAACGTCGCCAACCCGCTAGCGATGATCCTGGCTGGAGCGGCGCTGTTGACCTATGTCGGGTCGGCCGAGGCCGAGCGCGCCTCGCGCGCGATCTATGAATCGGCGCTCGAAGCGATCTATGACGGGGTCACCACGGCCGATCTGGGCCATCACGCCAGCACGACCGAGTTCACCGACGAGGTGATCAAGCGAGTGAGGAAGAAACTCGAGGTGTGGGAGACGCTGGGATAGGGCCTCACCCCCTAACCTCCTCTGCTGAGATGGAAATGCGCATCTCAGGAGAGGAGGAACGTACTCCGCTTCTCCTGACGACGGCAGTTCGCCGCCAGGAGAAGGGACTGGGGGATGAGGCAATGATGCCAGGAAAGTAATCGCGAGCTGGCTGGTCAGTCAGCCCAGTTCTCAAGTTGGAGATCGGGGATCCGTTGGAAATGCTTGAGGTTGCGCGTGATGAGCGTGTAGCCACGGGCGAGCGCCGTCGCCGCGATTAGCAGATCAGCATCGGGGAGCAGCTTGCCTTGGCCGCGCAAGGTAGCATGAAGATCAGCCGCGACACGACAGATTGGAATATCCAACATCACGATTTCATTGGTCTGTGCGAATCGCTCAAAGGTTTCGAGCTTGGCCACAGCGCGCGAGAACTTCAAGCCACGCAGGGCTTCGTAGAACGTGATCAGGCTAACGCTGAACTGGCCCATTTCTTCTACGTAAGCGCGCGCTCGCGTGGCAAACGGCTCTTGTCCGGTCAGAACATGTGAGAACGTATCGGTATCCAATAGTCGTCTTGTCACCATTCCAACTCGCGGTCACCGAAGAACGAATCGGATGGACGGACAGCCTCAAGAAACTGCTGCCATTCTTCATCGCTCAAGTCACTCAGCAGGCCGATGACACTCAGCGCAGCTGCCTTGGCCTCGCCGTTCGATGGTTGAAATGTGACCGTGACCTCTTGCGGCTCCGGCAGATCGACCGGCTCGAGTAGCTCAACCTTGCCATTACGGTAAATGCCTTTGACGGCTAACACGACAATCACCTCCTTCGCACAACCAGGATT